>CALLYM010000211.1 GCA_937858155.1 uncultured Phycisphaerales bacterium
AACGCGTAGCTCAGGATCTGGGGATCGACATCGTACTGGCAGACGTGTTGCCTGGCGGCAAGTCCGACGAGGTCATCAAGCTGCAGTCGCAGGGCCTCAAGGTCGGCATGGTGGGCGACGGCATCAATGACGCACCGGCGCTGGCCCAGGCCGATGTCGGCTTCGCGATCGGAGCCGGCACCGATGTCGCCATCGAGAGCGCCGACATCGTGCTCATGCACAGCGACCCCTACGACGTCGTGCGCGCGACCGCCATCGCCCGGGCTACCCTGCGCAAGATGCACCAGAACCTCGGTTGGGCCGTGGGTTACAACGTCCTGGCCTTCCCGCTCGCGGCCGGTGTTTTCTATCCGTTCGTGCTGTCGCCGGAAATCGCCGCCCTATCGATGTCGGGAAGTTCGGTGATCGTGGCCCTCAATGCCTTGCTTCTCAAACGCCTTCCACTGGCGGACGTTGCCGCCTCCCCTCGCATCCAGTCCAAGGAGTCCACGCCATGAATCCCGCGACGCATCTTTCCCACCCAAGGGCCCGAGGCATGTATCCCCGCCGCTGGTATGCCGCGCTGGCCATGGCTGCTCTGTTCGCCTTCGCATTGCCGGGTGTCGCCTCGGCGAGTGAAGGCGGATTCCGTCACAACGTACTGATGCGCGGCCAAGTGTTGGAGAAGCAGAACGAAACGCTCGTCGTCTGCGTCGGACAGGCCGACGGCGCCCAGGTCGGGCAGGTGCTGGATGTGATCCGGCACAAGCGCGGCCTCAATGCCGGAAAGGCGGTGAAGGACGTCACCTTCGAGGTCAGGAAGGGCGAGATCCTTGGTTTCGCAGGACTGATGGGCGCGGGCCGGACGGAGGTGGCACGGGCGATTTTCGGGGCGGACAAGCTCGACAGCGGCGAGATCGAGGTGCACGGCAAGCGCGCCAAGATCAAGACGCCGACCGATGCCGTGAGGCTAGGCCTTGCCTATCTGAGCGAGGACCGCAAGCAGTTCGGCATCGTCACCCGCATGTCGGTGCGCGACAACATCACCATGCCGTCCTGGTCACGCTTCGCCTCGGCTGGGTTCTGGATGCGCGATCGCGATCTTGCCAAGACAGCGGCGAAGTACGTCGATCTCCTCAAGGTCAAGACGCCTTCGGTCGATCAGGAGACCCGCCTGCTTTCCGGCGGCAATCAGCAGAAGGTCGTGATCTCCAAATGGCTGTTGCGCAACTGCGACGTGCTCTTCTTCGACGAGCCGACGCGCGGCATCGACGTGGGCGCCAAGGCCGAGATCTACAGGCTGCTGCAGGGCCTCGCCGATGAGGGCAAGGCCATCGTGGTCATTTCCTCGGAGCTCGAGGAGATTCTGCGCCTGTCACGGCGCATCCTCGTCATGTGCGAGGGCCGCATCACCGGCGAGATTGACGGCACTGCGGCGACGCAGGAAGCCATCATGCATCTCGCAACTCAACGTCAGGTCAATCAGGGCCAAGCCGAGGCAGCATAGGAACTCGTGATGTCGATCGCCGCAACCGCGCCTGCCGAACGCAAAGGCCTTTTCACTGCTGCCACGCTGCAGAAGATCCTGCCGTTCGCGGTGCTGCTGATCCTCTTCTCCTTCTTCTCGATCTTCGCACCGTATTTCTTCCAGGGCAGCAACTTCATCGCCATCATGGTGGCGACCTACGTCAACGGCGTTCTGGCCTGCGCTTGCACCTTCGTCATCATTTCGGGCGGCATCGATTTGTCGGTCGGCACGCTGATGACATTTACGGCCGTGATGTCCGGCGTGTTCATAACCAATCTCGGTCTGCCCATGCCGATTGGCATTGTCGGCGCCCTGCTTTCGGGTGCGGCCGCCGGTGCGCTGTCCGGCACCTTCATTGCCAAGATGAAACTCCCGCCCTTCATCGCCACGCTCGGCATGATGCAGATGGCGCGCGGCTCCTCGCTGCTGATCGCCCAGGAAAAGCCCATCTATTTCACCGAGACGCCGAGCTACACGTTCATCGCCTACGACAGCACGCTGAACTACCTGTTCCCGGCGCTGCCGAAGATCCCCAACGGTGTGATTCTGATGTTCCTGGTGGCCATCATTTCGGCACTGGTTCTCAACCGCACGATTTTCGGCCGCTATGTCTTCGCTCTCGGGAGCAACGAGGAGGCGGCGCGTCTTTCGGGCATGAACGTCGATTTCTGGAAGATCTGCACCTACGCCTTCTCCGGCCTCATCTGCGGCGTCGCCGGCCTCTTGATCTCGTCTCGCCTGCAGCAGGCGCGTCCCGACCTCGGCTTCGGCTACGAGCTCGAGGCGATCGCGGCTACCGTCATCGGCGGCACGTCGCTGTCGGGTGGGCGCGGATCGATCCTCGGCTCGATCATCGGCGCCTTCATCCTGAGCGTGCTGCTCAACGGGCTGCGCATCATGGGGGCGCCTGAGGATTACAAGATCGTGGTCACCGGCGCGGTCATCATTCTGGCCGTTTGGGTGGATTCACTACTTCGCAAGCGCGCCTGACCGGCTGCTTGCAAGACACCAGAACCTGCCCCGGTCTCCATCGGGTTCTGGTCCTCGAACCTGGGACCATCGACGTAGACAGGGAGGACTACCCTTCATGAAGAAGTTGCTTGCGGCTGCCGCCGTTCTCGGCGTTGCCACGGCGTTCCCGGTGGCGTCCTACGCCGGCGACGCGCCGTATTTCCCGATCATTGCCAAAGGCTTCAGCCACCAGTTCTGGCAGGCCGTGAAGGCCGGCGCCGAGCAGGCCGCCAAGGAGGATGGCGTCACCATCACCTTCGAAGGCCCGGCGACCGAAGCCGAGGTCGACAAGCAGATCGACATTCTCAACGCCGCCTTCGCCAAGAAGCCGGCCGGCCTGGGCTTTGCCGCCCTCGACACCAAGGCCGAGGACGCCGCCCTGAAGCAGTTCGCCGATGCCAAGATCCCCATCGTCGCCTTCGACTCGGGCGTCGCCAACGACATGCCGCTGTCGACCTGCACCACCGACAACGTCAATGCTGCCGGCGCTGCCGCCGACAAGCTTGCAGAGGCCATCGGTGACTCCGGCGAGGTGGCGGCGGAAATCCACGATCAGACCTCGGCAACGGGCATTGGTCGTCGTGACGGCTTCCTGAACCGGCTGAAGGACAAGCATCCGAACATCAAGGTCGTCGACGTGAAATACGCCAACGACTCGCTGAAGGCGGCTGACGACATCAAGGCGACCATTGCCGCGCACCCGAATCTGAAGGGCATCTTCGCCTCGAACGAAGGCTCGGCCATCGGCCTTGCCGTCGCCCTCAAGGAGACAGGCGCCAAGATCGTCGGCGTCGGCTACGACTCGGGCAAGAAGCAGAAGGATGCCATCATGGATGGCACTCTCATCGGCTCGATCACCCAGAACCCCGTCGGCATCGGCCAGTGCGCCGTGCACTCGCTGTCCAAGGCTCTGAAGGGCGAGACGCTGCCGAAGATCCAGGACACCGGCTTCTACTGGTACGACAAGTCCAACATGGCCGATCCCAAGATCGCCGCGGTCCTCTACGACTGATCGGAGGCGTGTCTGAAGAATGCGAAGAGGCCCCCACGCGGGGCCTCTTTTTTTGCCCGATCGTCCTATGCTGGCGCCTCAGGCGGCCATGCGACGGCCGCGGCCGTTGAAATCATGCACGGCATCGATCATGGCGACGATGTTCTTGACCGGCGTCTCGGCCTGCACATTGTGGATAGCATCGAATACGAATCCGCCGCCCTCGGAGAAGATGCGGCAGCGCTCGAGCACCTGCTCGCGCACCTCGGCCGGGATCCCGAAGGGCAGCACGTGCTGCGTATCCACGCCCCCGCCCCAGAACGTGAGACGGCCCTTGTACTTGTCCTTCAGGAACTGCGGATCCATGCCCTTGGCCGAGCACTGCACGGGGTTGATGATGTCGACGCCGGCATCGATGAGGGACTCGAAGAACCGCTCCGAGGAACCGCAGCTGTGCTTGAAGATTTTCCAGCTCGTGTTGGCGTGGATCCAGCGGCACAGCTCAGCATAATGCGGCTTCCACAGCTCATCGAAGGTCTTCACCGAGCAGAACGCCGAGGTCTGGGTGCCGAAGTCGGTGCCGCACAGGAACAGGACATCGATCGCTTCGCCGACGCGCTGGTGGATGCGGGTGAGGTTGCCGATGCCGACCTCGACGACGTGCTCGAAGATCTTGTGCACAACGTCCGGCCGGCTGCTGGTGAGCATGTACCACTCGGCCACGTCGCGCACGCCGCGCGGCTCGATCAAGTCCTGCCCCGGCACCGCCGAGATATCGCCGAGGGCCGTGTTCACCAGCGTCGCGAACACGGCGTACTCGCCGGTGTCGGCGGCACGCACGTCCTCCTCAATCTGGCCGAGCTCCCTGTCCGTCAGAGGCGTGAACTGATCGAAGTTCTCGGACGGATCGATATGGTCGAGATCGACGTCGGGCTTGCGGATGATCGAATCGAAGAAGTGAAAACCCTTCGGCATGCGTCCGCTAGGGCGCGCGCTCGTGTCGCCTTTCGGATAGATCAGCGTGTCGCCGTTCTCCGGGTCGACAATGGTGCGGAACTCCTCGGAAACCAGCACCTCGAGCCCGTTGAAGCTCCACGGCCGCCAGTCGCGGTTCTCGAAGCCGAACATGGTCTTGCGGGCCAGCGCCGGGGTCACGTCGGCGCCGATCGCCTCGCGCAGATCGTCCTCGATCAGCCCGAGCATCTGGTAGGGCTCCCAGACCTTCACCAGCCGCTTCTCGAGCTTGTAGTGATCGCGCAGCGCGGCGACGCAGCTGACGTGCATGCCGGTGACGGCGCAGGCGCCGAAATCCATGGGGACGCGGTCGGGAGTACGGTGGTTGATGGCATCCAGCACCCGCTTGCGCTTGGGGCCGATGCGCTTCTCGGCCGGGGCCTTGGGCGCTGCAGTCGCGGTCACGTTGGTCATTCCTGCCTCCCCGTTTCTCAGTTTGTCGCGCCGAGTCCGCCGACCATCTGCCGCGCCAACGCCACCGCGTCCGTCGCCGTGGCACCGTAGCCGTCGGCGCCGATCTGCCTGGCATAGCTCTCGTTGACCGGGGCGCCGCCGACGAGGATCTTCACCAGATCGCGCAGGCCCGCCTTCTCGATGGCGTCGATGGTCGCCTTCATCGAGGTCATGGTCACCGTCAGGAGCGCCGACAGGCAGATGATCTGCGGGTTGTGCTGCTTGACGGCGTCGACGAACCTTTGCGGCGGCACGTCGGTGCCGAGATCGTGCACCTTGAAACCCGCGCCTTCGAGCATGGAGAGGACCAGGTTCTTGCCGATGTCGTGCAGGTCACCCTTGACGGTGCCCATGACCACGATGCCGGCGGGCTTCATGGAGGTCTGCGCCAGGAGCGGCCTGAGCGGCTCCATGGCGGCCTTCATGGCTCGGCCCGACAGCATGAGCTGGGGAACGAAGATCTGCTCCTCCTGGTAGAGCTGCCCGACCTCGTCCATCGCCGGGATCATGGTCTCGGCGATGATTTTGAGGGGATCGCCGCCGCTAGCGAGCTCGGCATCGACGGCGGCTCGCGCCGCGGGAGCCTGGCCATCCACGATGGCGTCGTACAGCTTCTCGGACAGTGCCATGCCTGTGGTCCTCCCCACTTCTCATGTCCGCGGCAGTGTCTGGCGCTTCAGTGCTCGTCACATTGACATAGATCAGAATAGCTCTCATGATACGTCATTTAAACGCATCAATCGCCTCACGTTGCGTCACAAAGCGATCGCTTGCCTTGTCCACCTGATCGATGCCTCCAGGTCGCTGCCGATGTCCTTGCAGGCGTGCACGCTGGCAGCGAAGGGCTCGAAGGAGAGCGGGCCGGCGTAGCCCGCCCTCAGCAGCGCGTTGATCTGTCCTGCGTTGTCGATGCGGTCACCGGCATCGATCAGCACCCGATGCGGGTCGCGCATGCTCGAGGCATCGACTTTGGGATCGCTCACGCCCGAGATGTGCACGAGCCCCGTGCGCTCGGCGAAGAGCGCCGGATCACCCGCCACGTGATGATGGAAGGTGTCGTGCACCAGCTTGAATCGCTTGCCCTCGCCCACGTCGTCGATGGCCTCGATGGCCCGCGCCTTCGAGCGCAGCGAGCACTCCTCGAACCCGAGCGGCTCGACGTAGCCGAGGATGCCGTTGTCGGCGAGGATCGGGGCGAGCCCCTTCAGCGCGGCACGCAGCCCGCGTGCGGTCTCGGCCGCCGTCGGGCGGAATCCGCGATCGTTGACGGGCACCAGGACCAGGGCCTCAGCCCCGCACGCCCGGCACTCGCGCGCGCAGGCGGCCGCCTCCCTGGCACGGGCCTCGCCCCAGTCGTTGAACCGCTGCAGGCCGTTGATCGAGAGGATGCGGATGCCGCGGCGGCGCGCCTCCGCCCCGATGGCATCGGGCGACAGCCCCTTCGGGGCCCGCACCATGGTTTCAGTCCCGGCAAGGTCGTTGCGCACCTCGATGGCGGAGAGGCCCAGCCTTGCGGCGAGATCCAGGAGCCCTGCCACAGGGAGGCTCGGTGCCACCATGTGATTGAGCGCGAAATCGATCCCTGTGGGCTTCGACATGGCCGTACGTCTCCATGATGCGGGTACGTCGCGGCTAATATCCCGAGCGTCCGCCTGTCAATGCGGTGAGCGCCGCGAATGATCGGATTCTCGCAAAACCCATCAGCACCATCCGGCTAGACATTCGCCGACACGTACAGCTCCGCCGGCAGCTGGATCATGGTCGGTCCGACCTCGGCATCGGCCTTGCCGCGAGCGATGGCCGCTGCCATGGCCGCGACCGCACGCTGGGCGAGGGCAGCGGTCGGCGTGGCGATCACAAGATCGACGATGCCGTCGATCAGTGCCGCTCTCGTCTCCACGGTCAGCTCGTTGCAGACCACGATCAGCTCCGCCCCGCCGGCCTCCTCGCGCAGCGCGGCGATCATGCCCGCCATGCCTCCGCCCGCCATGTAGATGCCGACCAGGTCGCTACGCTTGCCGAGCAGCTCCGCCGTCGCCTCATGCGCCAGCCGCGGGTCATCGAGGTTGACCAGCGGCTCGAGGGGTCGGAAGTCCTTGGCATGCTCGCGCAGGTAGGTGCGGAAGGCGATCTCGGACAGCTCCTGGCCGAGATAGCGGTGCGTGCCGACGAGAATGCCGATGGGCCCCGGGCGGGGTGCCAGGCGAGAGAACGTCCAGGCCGCCAGCCGCCCGCGCTTGAGGTTGTCGAGGCCGAGATAGCCGGCGCGCGAGGGCGCCGTCAGATCGCTGATCAGCGTGAACACGGGCACGCCCTTGCGTGCCAGCGCCTCGACCGCCTCGGTGACGTGCGGGTGCTCGACCGCCACCACGGCCACCGCATCGACGAGGGCTCCCGTCTCGGCGATCCGGGCTGCGATCTTCGAGGGCACCAGCTCGTCCATGAACTCGAGCACCGGAACGCCGCGCATCAGCGGCGAGGCCTTGGTGGCGGCGACCAGATCGAGCCCCAGCTGCCTGTAGAAGGGATCGTCCCGCTTCTGCAGCAGGAACCCGAGACGCCGCTGCGGCAGCGTGCGTCCGATCCGCTCCTCGATCAGCGTGGTGGCATAGAAGCCGATGCGCTCGGCCGCCTGCAGCACCCGGTCGGCTGTCGCCTCGCGCACCGGGTTGCGCCGGTTGAGCACCCGATCGACGGTGGCGACGCTGACGCCGGCAGCTGTGGCGACATCGGCAATGGTGGGACGCTTGGCCATGGCACCCGCTGGAAGATGTCCTCACTGACGATGTCGCCTCTTGAGAGTTTTTGCAAGATTTGGGCATCTCACGTTGACTGGGACTCGGCCCAGTCTACGCTCGCTTCCGCGCTCGTCAGAGAAGGGGCGGTGGCGCTCGTGGTGCCGCCGGATCGCTCTGACGGGGCGCCCAGGCCAGGAGTCCTGGGCCACTAGGGAAAATTGGACATCGGGTGCATCGGCCCGAGCCACGGAGGAAACGTCACATGAAGAAATCGCTGCTTGCCGTCGTCATTGCGTCGACGTTGGCCGCATCGCCCGCCTACGCTACCAAGATCGGCGTCTCGATGGCCCTGTTCGACGACAACTTCCTCACCGTGCTGCGTAACGGCATCATCGCCCAGGGCAAGGACATGGGCGTCGAGGTGCAGGTGCTGGACGCCGGCAACGACGTCGCCAAGCAGCTCGACCAGATCAAGAACTTCGCTGCCAACAAGGTCGACGCCATCATCGTCAACCCGGTCGACACCTCGGCCACGCAGGCGATGTCGGACGCCGCCGCTGCCGCCAAGGTGCCGCTCGTCTACGTCAACCGGCAGCCGATCAACGTCGACACGCTGCCCGACAACCAGGCCTTCGTCGCCTCCAACGAGGCGGACTCGGGCACCCTCGAGACCAAGCAGATCTGCAAGCTGCTCGCCGCCAAGGGCCTGAAGGAGGCCAACATCTACGTGCTCGAGGGCGAGCTCTCGAACCAGGCGGCCGTGCAGCGGACGAAGGACATTCACGACGTCATGGCGGGCCCCGACTGCGGCGTGAAGCTCAATATCCTCGCCGAGCAGACCGGCAACTGGAAGCGCGAGGAAGGCCAGAACCTGATGACCAACTGGCTCTCCACCGGCAAGCCCTTCGACGCCGTCATCTCCAACAATGACGAGATGGCCATCGGCGTCATTCAGGCCCTCAAGGCCGCCGGCAAGAAGCCGTCCGACACGCCTGTCGGCGGCGTCGACGCCACCCAGGACGCTCTCGCCGCCATGCAGGCCGGCGACCTCGCCGCCACCGTGTTCCAGAACGCGGCCGGACAAGGCAAGGGCTCGCTCGAGGCCGCCATCAAGCTCTCCAAGGGCGAGAAGGTGGACAAGAAGGTCTACATCCCCTTCGAGCTGGTGACGCCTGAGAACATCGGCAACTACCTGAAGAAGAACTGATTGATCGGCTTGGGAAGGGCGGCGTCAGGGCCGCCCTTCCTGTGTCTGCGGTCGCCCTGCCGCGGTCGGCCTCAGCATGTCGGGCACGTTTGGCGTTGGACGCGGGCGTTGGCTCGTGCACAGTGGCTGCAGCGGCGAGCGCCTGCCTCATGCCTCGACGACAGCACTCGACGGGGAGTGAAACGTGCCTGACAGCAAGCTGGGAGTGGGCGGCGTCGGCTTCGATGCCAGCAAGCGGGATTGGCCGCCGGAGGCCAACGTTCTCGTCGCCCTTATCCTGATCACCGCCGTCTTCGAGATCCTGGGCCGGATTTTCATCGGCGACAGCTTCCTGTTCAACACCCGCTCCGACGTCTCCGGGCTGTTCAACAACCAGCGCCTGCAAGTGATCATCCTGCAGGTGTCCATCGTCGGCATCATCGCCATCGGCGTCACCCAGGTGATCATCTCCGGCGGTATCGACCTGTCCTCCGGCTCCATCGTCGGCGCCACGACGCCGCCCGCGCCGTCGACACCGCGAGCACCGTCGCGAACACCGTCGCGAGCGACGCTCGCGGCAGGCTCACACCGATCGCTCGCGGTCCGACCATTCTCGAACCTTGACCTCGAATCGCCCCGCGCGCCAGCGACGGCAACGGCCGCGCGCCGCGACGATCAGTACAGCCGCTCGGGCACCTCGATGATGTCGCCGGGTCGCACGGGCACGTTCGGCTGCTCGCCGTTCGAGATCGCCTTCACGTCGATCTCGTCCGTCGACTGCATCCCGTCGGAGCCGGTGCGCGTGAGGCGCACCGCGGTGCGCTTCGCCAGGTCCGTGAAGCCGCCGGCCGCCGCGATCGCCTCGACGATCGTCATGTTCGAGACGAAGGGATAATTGCCGGGCTTCTGCACCTTGCCCGTGACGGTGATCTTCCGCGAGATCTGCTCCTTCACGAGGATGGAGACCTGGGGATGCTTGAGGTACTTCTCGGCGAGGCGCTTGGCGATCTCGGCGGCGGCCTGGTGCGGGTCGAGCCCCTCCAGCTTCATCTGCCCGATGAGCGGGTAGTCGATCGTCCCGTCGGAGGAGAGGCGGTAGGGGCCGGAGAGATCGGCCTCGCCGAAGACGCGCACCTCGAAGAGATCGCCGGGCCCGAGCGCCAGCTCGTCGATCTGCACGCCCCGCTGCGGCTCGCCCGTCGAGCGGCGCACGTGCGTCGTCGTCGGACATCCCCCGAGGAGCGCCAGCGCCACGAGCGCCGGGCCCAGTCGCCAACGCCGGCTCCATCGCCCGCGTCGCATCGCTCGCCTAATAGGCCAGCGCGAGGCGCAGCCAGACGTCGTTGCGGAGGTAGTCGCAGGGCAGCGCATTCACCACGCCCGCGCCGCTCTGCAGACGGCAATTGGAGAAGTCCTTCGCGAGGTCATCCCCAATGCTGATGATCAAATAATCCTTGATCGGCAGGTCGATCCCGACGTGCAGCGCGAGGATGTTGTCGACGCGGCCATTGAGCAGGCTGTCGGCGGTGAGGTTGCCCTCGTACTGGCGGCGCTCCCAGGCGAACTTGATATTGCCGACGAGGCGCCAGATCTGCTGGTTGTAATTGATATAGGCGGTGTCGAGCATGTAGTACGTGCCGATCAGCGCCTGTGAGAAATCGTGACGGAACCCGAGGGCGAGGATGGTCGTCGCGCCCGGGCGCCATTCGAGCTCGGCGAGCCCGATCGGCAGGTTGTACGAGGGGCTGTTCGGGTAGCTCGCGTTCGACTGCGTGAAGCTGTTGCCGTAGCCGACGTTCAGGTTGACCGAGAGCTTGGGCGTGATGAGGCCGATGAGGCCGGCCACGGCGCGGAACGGATACGCGGGCGGCGGCGTGTTCGGCGAAGTCCCGCCCCAGACGTAGTTGTTCGTCGTCTCGGAGATGTTGATGTACACGCCCGTCTTCGGGAAGAAGTTCCAGCGGAGGCGGAGCTGGAAGTCGTTCCAGAGGAGGCTCTTCGCCGTGAGCACCGGCGAGCTCTCGTAGTAGCTGATGCCGAGCGTGTACTGCAGCGTGGCCTCGAGGCGCCCGCCGCCGGGACGGTAGCGGATGCGGAGGCCGAGCTGGTTCTGGTCATTGTTGATGTTCTGCGCCTGCGCGCCGACGAAGGCCGCGCGCACGAGCGCATACGGCGGCTCCGACGTGCGGACGAAGTTGTCGAAGAGATCGACGGTCCACTCGCCGAAGGGGAAGATCGAGAGGAGCAGGCCGCCCTCGGCGCCGATCGTGTAGTGCTGATTCAGCGTCGGGTCCGTCGAGAGCAGGAAGCGGAGCGGCAGGCCGAGGTGGAGGCGGAAGTCGAGCGCGTGGGGCTCGTTGCCGCCGCGCTGGACGGGGTTGGTGGCGATGTCCAGCGTCGGGCGGAACGAGAGATAGGCGGCGCCGCGCGCGGGATCGCAGCGGTTCGGATCCGTCGGCAGGCCGACGGCGCTGCAGCCCGTCGTGTCGCCCGACGAATAGAACACGTTGCTGTCGTAGCCGGCGCCGAGGGAGGCGCCGAGGTGCAGGACCAGCGAGTCGCTGATCTTGAAGCCCGGGCCTTCCGCGCGGGCGGGGCCGGCAGCGAGGAGCGAGGAGACGGCGGCAACGACGGCAGCCACGAAGCGGGCCCGCTTGCCGGGCGCCTTTTCGGACACATGGCCGGGTACGAGGATTCCCGGCCTGCCGTTCGGCTGTGAGGAGGAGGGCACGATGAAGTATTCGTTGAGGGGCGCGTTGGCGATTTAGAAGGCGGTGGCGAGCGGCGGCCGCGTCGTGTCGACAGGCGGCAGCGGGAAGGCGGTGAAGTCCTTCTGCGGGATGCTCGGATCGATCTCCTCCGAACGCTGCACACCACCGACGTAGCTCAGGTCGTCGCCCACGCAGTTGCGGGCCTCGGTGCCGAGGACGAGCACCTTCTGGAAGAGGATCGAGACGCGCTGGTACTCGTGACGGCGACCGTCGTCGTCGCCCTTGCCCATCGCCTCGTTGAGGTTGCCCATCGCGGTGTCGGCGACGGCCATGTGGCCCTTCACCTGCACCATCTTGTCGTTCACGCAATTGAGCTTGATGACGTCCTTCTGCTTCTTCGCCTGCTCCTGAAGCTGCGCGATGTCGCGCACGGTCTCCTGCATCTTCGACACGCTGTCCTTCGCACGCGACAACATGTCCGACGAGGAGAGGTTCGTGTCGGGCGTGGCGTCGGGCGCTGCCAGCGCGGCGGTGGCGCAGAGCGCGAGCCCGATGGCAGGGAGCGAGATGCGGAAACGGACGGTCTTCATCGATAAGCCCTTTCGAGGCGCCACGAGCGCGCCGACTCCGGCCCGTCGAGTCGCGCAGTATAGAAACCCGAATTCGCGCGTGTCAACTCTTCCGCCATGGAGGCTTTGTGCGGTTTTCTTGATGCGCCGACGAGCATTCGGGTTTGGCCTGGTGCCTCGTTGAGTATGTGTCGCGGCGTCGGAGGATCGTTCAGATCGGGGCCGCGGACAGGGCGGAGGGCGATCAGCGGGCGGGAAATGGGCTACTTCGACGCCTGGAAGATGAACGGATAGGAGAAGTGCACCTCGCCGCCGTCGGGGGCCGGGAAGCGCCAGCTCTTCACGATCGAGGTGATGCAGGTGTTCACCTCGTCGTCGTGGAGGGTGTCGGCGCCGATGTCGGCCCCGGTGACCTTGCCGACGGCGCTGACGGTGAACTGGAGCTCGACCTTGCCGGAGAGGTTGGGGTTGCGCTTGAGGGCGCGCTCGTAGCACGCGATGATCGCGCCCTTGCGGCGGCGGAGGAGAGATGTCGGCAATATCTCGAACCTTCACCACACCGAGCTGAATACGCTTATCCGGAAAGACCCTCGCTCCCCCGAACCAGCCCTGCTGATTTTCTTGCGGAGCGCCGGAGACGACAGTACCTGGGACGGGCCGAAACTCCAGCGGGTACTCGGGCGTCGGCGATGTGAAGTAGTTGTTCGGTACAGGGTCCGAGAGCTTGCAGCGCGCATCGAGAGTCGCGTTGCAATCGAACCCATGGCCGTGCCCTGGCAAGTAGGAGATTCGGGTATGGTCGACAAATGCACGTATCGACTGGCCTTCGCTGTCGTAGTAGCCGTAGTACGTGTCCGTCGTGCGCGGCAAGAACCGGTCGGTGCTGACGGCGTCCAGATCGTGCCTCGTGATGCGGGGCAGGCCCAGCAGCAGCGGGGTCTCGAACAGCAGCGCGAGCAGCTCGTCGCGCGCGTGCAGGACACGAAGGAAGCCCAGCAGGACGCCAAGAAAGAGTTCCAGTCCGCGCTCGACCAGTTCCTGGCCATCACGGGCAAGCACGGCAAGTTCACGGACCTGGAGTCCAAGTACCACAAGCTCCAGGGCGAGTACGAGGACGCCAAGGACGCGGCCGACACCGTCCACAAGCGCATCGCCAGCGTCGAAGACGTCAGCTCCGCGCTGTTCAAAGAATGGCGGGGCGAGTTGAACCAGTACGAGAGCCCGGCGATGCGGTCCAACAGCGAGCGCCTGCTGCGTGACACCGAACGCAAGTACGACCAGCTGCACGACGCCATGAAAGCCGCCGAGGCAATGATGGACCCTGTGCTGTCCGCCTTCCGCGACCAGACGCTCTTCCTGAAGCACAACCTCAACGCCCAGGCGATCGCCAGCCTGCAGGACGACGCGACCCAGATTCAGGGGGATGTCGCCCGCCTGATCCAGGACATGCAGAAGTCGATTGACGAGGCGACCGCCTTTATCGATCAGATGAACAAGCAGGGTGCTTAAGTGGGTGGCAGTACGTATGCCCAGGGCGCAAATTCGGGTGGTTCCGAGCGTCCTTCCGCGTGGTTATCCGGAACTTTGCTTGCACTTGCCGCGGATTGTGGCATGATTGTGCCAGACCCTATGCGCGCCGCCCGCCTCATCCCTGCCCTTGCGTGCCTGGCCGCCGCTTCCACGGCGAACGCCGACCTGTGCCGAAACCTGCCCCAGGCATACGCGGACACTCGCCTTGCGATGGAGAACGGCGCGGGCAGCATCGTCTGCCTGGGCGACTCGCTCACGTTCCGCCCCGGTGCGCTCTACGACGGGCTGCGGCACCTCATCATCAACCGATACGGCGATGGCGGCGTCGGTTACCGCGGCTGCTCGATCTGGAGTGGTGCGCTCTTGAGCAACACAGCGTGGCTGCGCGGCGTGATCAACAGCGACTCAAGCCCGTACTACTCGCTCGACGGCATGTGGGCCTCGCACGCGGACAGCGTGCCGGGCTGGATCGAGATCACGGCGTACAACCCGGTCGTGTCCCTTCACTACGCGGCGCAGGTGGGGGGCGGGTCGTTCATCGTGCGGTACCCCGACGGAACGTTCGAACGCATCCAGACCTACAGCCCGGTGCCGCAGGTCCGCACGCTCACCATCACCATGCCCCCGGGCTCACCCCCGAATTCTCGCGTGAGGTTTGAGCCCCAGCCGGGCGGAACGGTCACCTTCCTGGGTTGGGAGAACCGCACGCAGAACGCCGCACCCCGCGTCCACCGCGTCGCCAATGGCGGATGGGGCATTAACACCTACCTGCGTCGGAACTGGACGTTCGACCAGCAGATGGTGCAGTTGCAGCCGTCGCTTATCTTGGTCATGCTGGGGCAGAACGACGCGTACGAGACGCGGGCCTCTTTCGGCGCGAAGATGATCCAGCTGGTCGACCGCCTGCGGGCGGCCGTGCCCGCGGCCGAGATTGTGCTGATTTCCTCCTACGACGCTAACGCGCCGTGGAACGCGGTGACGGCGGCGGGCATGGAGGACGCGGCCATCGCGAGGAACACGGGGTTCATCGACCTGTTCCACGCCGGCGGCACCCACGCGTTCTTCGCGCAGCAGGGCTACCTCGACGTGGACGGCGTGCACTGGCTGCCCGCGGGCGGCGACTACGTCGCCGACCTTGTGCTGGGCGCACTGGAGAGTGGGGGCGGAAACCTGTTGCCCTGCAGCGACGTGGACTTCAATAACGACGGGCTCTTCCCCGACGTCGCCGACATCGACGCGCTGCTCGGCGTGTTCAGCGGCGGACCCTGTCCGTCCGACGATGGCTGGTGCGACTCCATCGACTTCAACCGTGACGGCCTGTTTCCTGACACGCAGGACATCGACGACTTCCTGAGCGTGTTCAGCGGCGGCGTGTGCGGGGGATAAGGATTACCAGCGGGCATAGTTCATCGGATGTTGGACGCGGAACCGCGCGATCACGGGCAGATGGTCCGAGCCTGTTGACGTACCCACCCGGGCGGATTCGCACCAGAGGTCGCGCGAGTGCATCACGTGGTCAATGCGGATGCCGGGTGCCCACTGCAGCAGGGTGCGGTCGCACCACGTGCAGCGGCGGCCGAGCATATTCGCATCCAGCGCGTCGGTCATTCCTGACTCTCGCAGAGCGGCCATGTGCTGGCTGGAGTTGGTGGCGTTGAAGTCCCCCGCGAAAATCGCGGGGCCACGGGAAGCACGGGCTTGATCGCACAGCCAGGCAAACTGGTGGCGTTGATCGCGGTAGAGGCCAACAGAGCCCGGCGCGTCTGTATGGACGTTGGAGATGGTGACGGGCTCGTCATGCAGCAGCACCCGCACTGAAATCTGCGGTCCGTTCCCGGGCGCGTGGGCGCCAAGCGCGGTACAAACCGAGGTTGTAATCGTCGGTTGATCGAGGAAGGGAAGTTTGGAGTAGATCGCCTGACCGTACGAGCCGTCTTTGTAAGCGTGCACCTCGTACGGGTACTCCGCCACAAGGGCGCGCGAGAGAGCAGCGTGGTGGGTGGGGGTATATTCCTGGAAGAGGATGATGTCGGGGTCGGCGTCCTTGATCTGGGCGAGAGTGCGCGTCATGTCCGTGTTGATGAAGAGCAAGTTGTGCGAGAAGATCGTCAGGGTCTCGTCCAACACACCATCAGGCGCGAGCGACGGCGGACGCACGCACGCGGGAACAACCGCGATCAATCCGCTCACCCCGGCCAGCACAGCAAGACGCCGCGCCCGGCACCAAAGACCAAGCAGGCAGGCGGCAAGCAGCGCGAGTCCGGCGTGGAACGTGAACGTGCGCGCCATGAACGCCACAAACGACCACGCAGTGAAGGCGCGGCCGGCATCTTCAAGGCGGCCAGGTGTGATCCAAGCCGCAAGCAGAACGAGCACGCACAGCGCAACGCCAAGCCAAAGGATGGCGGAGACCGCGGTCCGGACGCTGCCACGGGGGCGTGACTTGTCGTTGAATGCGTCCTTCGATCCCACGGCTGGGCATCTACGCGGGTGGCACTGCAGCGGTTCGGTGCCCGCCGTTCAGATCATGCGGATCCGCCGCACGCTCTCGATCAGGCGCGGGCGAGTTTTTCCCGCTCCGCCCGCCGCCGCTTGAGTTCCGCGTCGATGAAGTCCGCAATATCGCCCCGCAGCACGGCCTCGTAGTCGCGGTTCTCGTAGCCAGTGCGGTGATCCTTCACGCGGTTATCGTAAAAGACATAGCTGCGGATCTGGCTGCCCCAGCCCTGCTCCAGGCTGCCGCCCGTGGCCTTGGCGACCTCGGCCTCGCGCCGGTCGTCCTCGATCTGCTGGAGCTTGGCCTGCAGCACGGTCATGGCTTGCTTGCGGTTCTGCGGCTGGTCGCGGTAAGTGCTGGCCGTCACCTGGATGCCGGTCGGGATGTGCAGCACGCGGATGGCGGTGGCGACCTTGTTGACGTTCTGACCGCCGGGCCCTCTGGCGCGGACGAAAGCCTCGACCACCACGTCCTTTTCGGGGATGGTGATGTCGGTCTCCTCGAACTCGGGCACGACGTCGATCGTCGCGAACGAAGTCTGGCGCTTGCCCTGCGCGTTGAAGGGGCTGACGCGGGCCAGGCGGTGCGTTCCGCGCTCGCACTTGAGGTAGCCGAAGGCGTACGGCCCCTTGATGTGCAGCGTCACGCTGTCGATGCCGACCTCGGCACCGAAGCCCTTGTCAACTTCCTCCATCGTGAACCCCATCTTCTCGCAGTAGAAGATGTACATCCGCAGCAGCATGTCGGCCCAGTCGTTGGCCTCGGTGCCGCCCACGCCCGCCGAGATGCTGAGGAAGCAGTTGCGGAAGTCGTGGGGGTCGCTGAGCAGGCTCTGCAGCTCGATCTTGTCCATCCGCGCGCGGATGGTGTAGAGCATCCCGTCCGCCTCGGCGAGGAGGTCCTTGTCATTGGACTCCTTGGACATCTCGTACGCCAGCTTGGCGTCCTCGAAGTCCTTCATCGCCTGAGCGAGGGGCTCGCACTGGGCCTTGAGGAGCTTGGACTCGTCGACGATTCTCCGCGCCTGCCCCTGGTTGTTCCAGAAACCGTCCGAGGACATCTGGTCCTCAAGTTCCTTGCGGCGCTTGGTCTTGAAGTCGTAGTTAAAGAGAGTCGCGGATCGCTGATATCCGCGCCTCGATCTCGCTGATGATGGGTTGGTGGGCGTCAAAGTGCATGGCACAGCATAGCAGCGAAGTTCCGCCTAGTCCTACCCCATCTTTGTTCTTCTTCCCTCCGCGTACCTCCGCGCCCTCCACGTTCACTCTTCTCCGCGCGATGGGCGTTACGCTGCGCTGTGTCCGACACAGCACACCCACCCCGCACCCGCTGGCCTTGGCGAGCGATTATCGCCATGACGCTCGTTGCCCTCGCCGCGGCGTGGCTCGCGCTGTCCCGCTTCCGCGCCGAACCCGCGTGGTGGACCGCCTCGAACCCCGCCGACCCCCGTGTCGTCCGCAACGCCGAAGAAGTCGAGGGTGCTGCGATGGCCCAATTGACGGCGGTGCGGAGCGATCAGGCGTCCTGGTCTGTCTCACTGCAACAGATGGACGCCTGCGACTGGCTCAGCGCCCGACTTCCCGTGTGGCTCCGGAGCCAGGGAAGGTCTATGCCCAGTGAGGTGCGAGCCGTGCGCGTCGCGTTTGCCACCGAGGGCGTCTATGTCGGCGCAAAGATCGAGGGCATGGGCGGGCGTGTGGTATGGGTGCTGGTGCAGCCGCGCGTGGACGAGCGTGGTCTGTGGCTGCCCGCGAGCAGGGCAGGCGTCGGGCGGGCCGAGGTGCCGCTGGCGACCGCCCTCTCCGCTGCAGCGCTGCCGCGGGAACTCGCTTCCTCGCCCGACGCCGTCGGTGTTCTCGCGATCCTGAAGGGCGAGGCACCGGCGATGTCCCGTCCTGAAACTCAGGTCGATTCTTCCCGCCGCGTGCGACTCGAGTCGCTCACCAGCGGGCACGGCGTACTTGAAGTGGGCGCGAGGACAGAGTGACGACAACCGAAGACGCGCGTCTCGGTCGTGCAGAGCGGGTTTTCATCACCCTACAGCCTGCTCGCCGCCAGACTCGCCAACTCGCTGCGCTCGCTCTTCGCCAGGGTCACATGCGCGAACAGCCGCACGCCCTTCATCTTCTCGATCGCGTACGCGAGCCCGTTGCTGCTCGTGTCCAGGTACGGGTTGTCGATCTGACCGATATCGCCCGTCAGCACCAACTTCGTCCCCTCGCCGATGCGGCTCACGATGGTCTTCACCTCGTGGGGCGTCAGGTTCTGGGCCTCGTCCACGATCATGAACTGGTGCGGGATGCTGCGCCCTCGGATATACGTGAGCGGCTCCAGCACCAGCTTGCCGTCAGCCATCAGCTTCGTGATGCGTTGCTCAGCCGTGTGGCTCTCCGCCTGGGGGCTGCCGCCGCCGCGTGTGCTCAGCAGGTACGACAGGTTGTCGAAAATCGGCTGCATCCACGCGCCAAGCTTTTCGTCCTTGTCGCCGGGGAGGTAACCGATGTCGCGCCCCAGGGGCATGATGGGCCTGGCCACCAGCAGCTTGTCGTAGCGCTCTTCGGCGAACACCTTGGTCATGCCCGCCGCGAGCGCCAGCAGGGTCTTGCCCGTGCCCGCGCTGCCCAGCAGCGTGACGAGCTTGATGTCCTCGTCCAGCAGCACGTCGAGTGCCATGGTCTGCTGCACGTTGCGGGCCATGATCCCGAATACCGGCTTGCGCGGGCCGGTCACGGGGATCACATGATCCGTGTCCGCAAGCCTGCGGGCCAGCCCCGTGTGGTTGTCGTCGTCCCGGTCCTTCAGCACGATGAACTGGTTGGGCTGCACCAGTGTTTCCACCGGAACGCCCGCGATTTCCGCTGCCAGGCTCTCGATGCTCGCCTCGTCGGTCGCGCCCGCCTCCACGGCCATCTGCTCGCGCAGCGGCTGGGCGAGACGCTCCAGGGACAGCAGGCGGTCGCGGTACAGCTCATCGATCAGGCCCGTCTCCACCGTCGCGTTGAGGAAACCCGTATAGAGGCGGTCGGCGTCCACCTTCTGGTTGGCGAAGTCCTCGGTCTTGATGCCGAGCGCATCGCTCTTGATGCGGGCCGCAAGGTCCTTGGTCACGAACACCACAGGCTCGCCCGCCTTGTGCAGGTGGTAGGCCACCGCGATGATGCGGTTGTCCGGCGCGTCCGCGTCGATCCCCTGGGGGCGCGCGTACTCCGTGACATCAATCTTGACCGTGCCGGTCTTGCCGCCCGGCCCGGTGCTGAACGCCCCGCGGCTGGGCGCGGGCAGATCGCCCCAGCTGATGGGCTCGCTCAGCTTGCCAAGCGCCCTCAGGCGGTCCAGATTGCGGATGCACGCCCGGGCGTTGCGGCCCAGGTCGTCGTCCTTCCGCTTCATCTTGTCGAGTTCTTCGATGACCGTGAAGGGGATGACGACGTGGTGCTCCTTGAACACAAAGAGCGCGTCCGGGTTGTGCAGCAGGATGTTGGTGTCGAGCACGAACGTCTTGACCGTCGTGTCCGTCGTTGCCCCGCTGCTCGTGGCCCGCGCCCCGCTGGGCGCGGCCTGCTGCGTCGCGGTGTGCTTGCCGGTCTGCTTGGTCGCCCTGCTCTGCTTCGCCGTCTCCTGCGAGATTCCGTTCCCCTGGTGAGTGCCGCTGCCCTTGCCCTTGCTCGGTGCCGGCTCCGCCTGCACGGTTCTGACCATCTTTCCCCTTCCGGGTTTCTGTGCCATGGGTGGCTTGGACTCTTCTCTTTGGCCGGGGCGTTGACGGCGGGCGGGCTGGCTATCCACGCACAGAGGATCGACCAACCCGACGCTTCCCTCGCCCTCGAGGTCTACGGACCAGTGAGGATATCGGTTCCCCACGCACCAAGGGCGCAAACTTCACGCACCCCACACCCGTTTGGGCGAAGGATTTGCGCTCTTTTCATACCGCGACTGCCAGCACGAGTGCCACCCCTGCTCCCACGCACACCACCGTCTTCGCGAAGATCGCCAGCAAACGCCCGACTGCGGCCCCAGCCCCAACCTTCCCTGCGTCTTTCCAATCTTTCTTCATCGCCCACCGCTCGACGCTGATGGCTGCCACGGCTGCTCCCAGCGCCCCGCCGACGATGGACCCCAGCGGGGGTAAGAACGGGATCCCCAGTATCGCGCCAACCAGCGATCCTCCGATGGATGCCCAGGCCGCCTGCTTGCTCGCGCCCGCCTTCGACGCTCCGAGCGCCGATGCGCCCGCCTCGCAGGCTTCGCCAATCCCGGCAACCACCACGAGAATAATCACTACCCACCATGGCACCATGTCAGGCCGAGCGATGGCGAGGGACAACCCGGTGAGCACCACCAGCCAGGCACCGGGCAGAGTCAGAACAGTGAGCACGACGCCCGCCAGAGCCGCCACACCAGCGATCGCCAGCACCAGCCAGTCCTGCCAGGCGGAAGGGTCCATGAAAAACGGTACGCCGGACCGCTAGTCCTTCCCGGCCACCCGCTCCATCTTCAGCACCCACTCCTCAAGGGGCACCCACCTCAGCAGGTCCAACTCCAACGCCTTGCCCGGCAGTTGCGGGTGATCGGGTCGGATGCGGAGCGTGATGAACACCTTGTCCCACTTGCTCTTGTCGAACTCGGAGATGTCGCCGGGCGCGACCGCTTCGCCCGTGGGGAGCGTCAGCGTGCTCGTCGCGTGTTCAAACCGGTACACCCGTGACCGCACGCGTAGAACAGTTAGGATGAGGTATGGCCCAAGGAGGAAGCCAAAGGCTACAAAGAGCCACTGAGAAGGAAGGTCGTACCACGAGAGGGGTGAGTAAGGCGGCGGCTTCCCCTTGTCGTCGAGCTTTGTCCATGTTGTTCTCAGCTGGTTCAGGCGTTCGCCGGCGGACGGCACCTCCAGGGCCTTGCCCGCCTCATGACGGAAGTCGGTGCGGGGGAACCGGGTGTTCTCCGCCTTGAGCCGCCCTATCGAGGCCAACTGCTCGAGCCACTTGAATTGGTTTGTTTCGACAGGGGTCATCTGACCGCCGTCGCCGCTCTTTGCTTTGAGCCTGGTGAACACCTCTTGCGGGTTTTCAACGCTCGCGGAGGTGTTGGTGACAGAGCCCGCGCTGCGCGCGAGTTCGTCCAGGTATTGGAACTCAAAGCACTCGGCCGCGCGCGCGCCGCGGTTTGGATACACAACCATCGCGTCGATCAGTCCCCAGACACCAATGCCCAGGCAGAGCACAATGTAAATGACCATGTTGCGCAGCCACTTGGGATTGGGCCGCGTGACGGTGATCGACGGGTCCGGCTCGGATGGTGGGGCAGGAGCAGGCTCGGCGTCTGGTACCTGCGTCGGGGTCGAGGCGTCTTCGTGCGTCATGCCATGTGCCCTGTGTGTGCGTCCGTGCCGATCAGTCCACGCGCTCGAGCGCGACATCCCACCACTTTTTCGCCAGCTCCTGACCGTTGCCGCGTGCGAGCAGCTTGCCGAACCCGCCCTCGTCCGACCGCCGCAGCGGGATGCGCGGGTACTCACGCCCCGACGCGAGCGCCTCGGTGAGCCACGCAGAGTGCGCGTTGCGCATCATCTCGCCCACCGAGAGCCCCAGCCCCTGCCCAAAGAGACGCTCAAAGAACATGCGCCCATGGTATGGTCTGCCTGCCGCCCCCGCACGGGCTCATGCGTTCCTGCACCGCTCAAGCCGCCTGCTTCCCCGTCCCCCATACCGCCCGGACGGCGCTCGGCATCTGAGCGCTCCGTGCCAGCACTTCGGCCGAGGGCGTCGGCGTGACCGCGCCGGCCAGGGCCCGGTCGTTCTCGGAAACGGGTGTGCCCGGGAGCATCGAGACGCCGCTGGGGAGGACCTTGCCCAGCCCGTGCCGCTTCGCGCGTCCTGCCTCGTACCACCAGCCGAGCAGGCGTGCGGCCCAGTCGATTTTCCACTGTGGAATTGCGGCGGCATACCGCGCCGCGTCGTGACGGCCTGTCGTGAGTGTGACGGGGCGGGTCATCGCCAGAAGGCCCTCTTCACCGCCAACCACGCCCATACCGCCCGCGGACGCGTGGCCCACGCCGGGGTGCGTCGTCGGCGCCCCGCAGTCGTTGACAACGACCGCAGACACGTGCAGGCGCGACGCCAGGCTGGCCGCCGTGCCCACCTTCTTCGTGAAGATGCTCACGCTGGCGTGCTGGTCGCAGCGGTTGTGGATCGCGAGGGCCTCCTCGACGTTCGCACACTTCACGATGGCCGCGAGGGGCCCGAAGTGCTTGCCCTCGACCACCTCCATCCCCGCCTCGCAGTCGATGAGGGCGGTGACGCGGAAACGCGTGGTGGATTCTTCGCGAGGGATGTTGCTTCCAAGCTTTGGCGGCATGGGTGTGAGGAGCCCCGCATCGCGCGCGCCGCGCCCGAGGGCCTTGCTCACCAGTTCCCGGCACCGGGCCGACGACGCCTCGTCGATCAGGTCCACTTCACCCGCCTTGCTCGCCAGGCGGATGAGCTCCTTGATGAACTTTTCGTACGCCTTGTCGAGCACCAGCACGCGGCGGGGCGAGATGCCCGTCTGCCCGCCGTGGAGGTTGAGCGCACCCCACACCGCACGCGCGGCCTTGCGCGCGTCCGCGTCCTCAAGCACGAAGACGCTGTCGCGCCCGTTGAGGGTCATCACCGCGGGGGTCATCGTCTTGACCGTGGTCTGCGCGATCCTCTCGCCCGTCTCGGCCGAGCCCGTGAACATCACGTGGTCAAACGGCTGCGTCTGTAGCATGTTCGCCGCGGCCTCCCGGGCCGCCCCCGTCCAGGAAAGCACGCCCGGCGGCAGGCCCGCCTCCACCGCCAGTTCGAGCAGCCGCGTGTGGGTCTTGGGGCACTTCTCGCTGGGCTTCACCACCACGCTGTTGCCGGCCGCCAGCGCGTGCGCAATCTGCATGCCCAGGCCCAGGAGCGGGTTGGACCAGCAGGCGATGATGCCCACCCGCCCCAGCGCCACCCGGCGCTCCACCGCCCGCACGCCGTACTTCCACCACGGACCGCCAGGCACCTCACGGTCGCGCAGCAGCCGCCCGGACGCGTCCTCCAGCCACGCGAGCCCGGCCAAGAGCGGCGCTACCTCCGTGAACAGCGTCTCCCCGCGCGGACGGTGGACCTCATTTTCAACCAACGAGCACAACTGCCGCTCGTTGGCGGCGATCAGCCTGCGGAACCGCACGACCCATGAGAGGCGTGCGTCCAGGGACGTGGAGGACCAGGTGGAGCGTTCGTTGCGTGAAGTAAGCGGCATGATGGGGTCAATCTACGAACCAATTAGGCCCTCAATGGTGCCAACCCCATCCAAACCACCCAAACCGCGCGAACCTGCGACGAGAGCGCAAGGCGTGCGGGGTGCAAGGGGTTGGAGCGTGGGTTATCCGCTCCCCTGCTCGCCGTCCTTCCAGTTCCGTTTGTACCATCCGTGATGCCTGTACAGGCGAGAAAGCGGGTGCTCATCGTCGGCGGCGGTTTCGCCGGCCTCGCCTGCGCCAAGGCCCTCCGCCGTGCGCCCGTCGAGGTGACGCTGGTCGACCGCCGCAACCACCACGTCTTCCAGCCACTGCTGTACCAGGTCGCCACCGCCGCGTTGTCGCCAGCACAGATCGCCGCCCCCATCCGGTCTGTGCTGGGAAAGCAGGTGAACACCCGGGTGCTGCTGGGCGAAGCAGTCCGAGTAGACCCGGATCGCAAGCTCCTTTCCCTGGACCACGGCGATGAACTGCTGTTCGACTACCTGGTCCTCGCCGCGGGCGCGACCCACTCCTACTTCGGCCATGAGGACTGGGCCCCGCACGCCCCCGGCCTCAAGAGCATCGAGGATGCACTCGAAATCCGCCGTCGGTTCCTGCTCGCGTTTGAAGAGGCCGAACGCACCACCGACCCCGCTCTGCGTGGGGCGCTGCTCACCTTCGTCATCGTCGGCGCGGGCCCGACTGGCGTTGAACTCGCCGGGGCGTTCAAGGAAATCGCCCTCACCACCATCCGCCGCGACTTCCGCCGCATCGACACCCGCGACACACGCGTGATCCTCGTCGAGGCCATGGACCGCGTGCTGCCCGGCGGCTTCCCCGCGGCGCTTTCGGACCGCGCGCTCCGCGACCTGCGCGAAATGGGCGTCGATGTCCGACTCTCGACCCGCGTCACGCACATCGACCCGCAAGGCGTCACGCTCGACGCGGGCGGAGCCCCGTCGCGCATCGCCGCCCGCAACGTGCTCTGGGCCGCGGGGGTGCGTGCGAGCGGCATCGCCGCGTCACTGGGTGTCGAGCTCGACCGCGCGGGCCGCGTCCTCGTGCAGCCGGACTTATCCGTCCCCGGCCACCCATCCATCTTCGTCACGGGCGACCTTGCGAACATCAAGGACCACCAGGGCAACCAGGTGCCCGGCATGGCCCCTGGCGCCATGCAGATGGGCGCGTTCGTTGGCAGGCTCGTCGCATCGGAGGTGGCTTCGAGTGAGAGGAGCCCGACGCCCGCCCGCCCCGCGTTCCGCTACGTGGACAAGGGCACCCTTGCCACCATCGGTCGCGCCCGCGCCGTCGCCCACATCCTGGGCGGCAACTATGGCGGCTTCCCCGCCTGGCTCTTCTGGGTACTCCTGCACATCGCGTACCTGATCTCGTTCCGGGCCAAGGTGCTCGTGTTCGTGGACTGGATCTGGTCCTACGCAACGTTTGGGCGCGGGGCGAGACTGATCACCGGCGGCACGGCTCGCACTACCCTCCCCTCATGACCACCCCCTTCACCGCCCGCACCACCTCCCTCTTCTCCTCCCTGCGCGACCAGGGCCTCTGGAAGGAACTCCAGACCATCGAAGGCCCGATGGACTCCGAGATCACGCTGAATCGCAACGGAAAAAAGCAAAAGGTTCTTTGCTTCTGCTCCAACAACTACCTGGGCCTCGCCAACCACCCCGAAGTCATCGAAGCCGGCACCAAAGCCCTCCGCGACTACGGCGCAGGCACCGCCAGCGTCCGCTTCATCTGCGGCACCTTCTCTCCCCACTGGGAACTCGAACGCGAAGTCGCCCGCTACATGGGGACCGAAGCCTCCTACTCCTTCGTCTCCGCGTGGACCGCCAACGAGGCCGTCTTCCCCACGCTCTGCGAGCCCGGCGACATCATCATCAGCGACGAACTCAACCACGCCTGCATCATCGACAGCATCCGCCTCGCAACGACGGTCAAGAAGGGCGTGCACAAGGGCGTCTACAAGAACAACGTCCTCGAAGGCGAAAAGTCCCTCCGCGCAGCCCTCGAAGCCGCACGCGCCAACAAGGAAGTCACCGGCCAGATCTGGGTCGTCACCGACGGCGTCTTCAGCATGGAAGGCTCCATCGCCGACCTGCCCAAGATGCGGAAACTCTGCGACGAATTCAACGCCCTCCTCGTCGTGGACGACAGCCACGGCCACGGCGTCATGGGCACGCTCGGCCGCGGCACCCACGAGCACTGGGGGATGGTCGACCGCGGCACGCACAAGGGCCGCGTCGACATCTTCACCGGCACCCTCGGCAAAGCCCTCGGCGGCGGCGCGGGCGGCTTCGTCGCCGCGTCTCAGCAAGTCATCGACCTCCTCATCCAGCGCGGCCGCCCCACGCTCTTCAGCAACGCCCTCCCCGTCACCATCGCCGCGAGCGCCAAGAAGGCGATCGAAATCACCCTCCGCGAGCCCCAGCGCGTCCAGCGCCTGCGCGACAACGTCCAGTACGCCCGCACCAAACTCAAAGCCGCCGGCTTCGACGTCCTCCCCAGCCCGACCGCCATCTGCCCCATCATCGTCCACGACACCGCCAAGGCCATTGCCATGAGCAAACGCCTCCTGGACCTGGGCGTCTTCGTCATTGGCTTCGGCTACCCGGTCGTCCCCGAAGGCCACGCCCGCCTCCGCTGCCAGATCTCCGCAGCGCACACGACGCAGCACATTGACACGCTGGTGGACGCGCTCCGGAAGTTGTAGGCGATGGGAGTCACCACATGCCGGACGTTGTGCTCGTTGGTTTCAGTTGTGCATACCACCGGGGTGTTCGTCGCTTGTCACCAGATCGTGCAGACATCACCTCGCCTTGGGTGAAGTGGTCCAATGTGGCACGCCCTACATTCACCGCCGAAGTGGGCGAGCACATGCTGTGGGCGGCGAATTGGTGGTGTCGGCACCGCCGCGCTCGGTTGCTGCGACTTGCGGTCACACCGATTCTGTGTGTCATGATCGCCGACACGATGAGCCCGTGGTCTCGTGCCGAGTCACTCGGCAATGCTGTGCGCGTCGTCGCGTTACGCCGTGCAAAGAGGTCGGGGACGTGGCACGGAAGACGCTTGTCGTCCGGTCGTGGGTGTATGGTCGAGTGGCTGGAAAGGGATGTTGCGGCGTACAACGCCGTACTCGATGCTGATGCCCCAGTGGCGGTCTTGGTGTGGAATGCTTGAACGGAGGGAAGTTCGTCATGCAGGGAACAGGAAAACGCGGCAACAGATCTGTCATCCCCACGGAGCGCATCCAGTCTTCCATCATTCTCCTGCGCGGCGAGAAAGTGCTGCTGGACACCGACCTCGCGGTTCTCTACGGTGTGGAGACCAAAGTACTGCTCCAAGCGGTTCGCCGAAATATTGACCGCTTCCCCGACGACTTCATGTTCCAGCTGACGCCCGAGGAGGCGGAGGCTTTGAGGTCACAAACTGTGACCACAAGTTCCGCTCACCGATGCGCACCGACTCCAACACCCCCGCCCCCAGTCCGACGCGCCGCACCACACGCCGGCGTGTGATCTTCTACACCGTGTCGTCGCTCGTGGTTGCTGTGCTGATACTCCTGCTCCTCCCCTTCTGCGCCGGCCCCCCATCCTACTACTCCGACAAGTACGGCCGTTCCGACGTGCCCATGCACCCATCGAAGACGCCCGCAACGTTCGCGCCAGTCAAGCAAACCGAGCCCCACACCTGCGGCTACTGCAGTATCGCCGCCATCTACAACGCCTACGGGCTCGATCACGGCGCCGCGGGCCTGCGCTTCCGCCTCGGGACCGATGTCCTGCTCAACCAACTCGTAGAGTCATCCAGCGGCACCATCCCACCCGACATGACCCGCGTGCTCGAACAGGACGGCTTTATCACGCAGACAATCACGTCCACGAACGACCAGATGGCCGCACGCACGCTGGCTCATCTGCGGGCTGGCCACCCGGCTTTGGCGGTGATCAAGGTGAAGGGCCTGCACTGGATCGTGCTGACAAGTGAATCCGATGGTCAACTGACGATCTGTGATTCACTCCACGATGAGTTGTACACAAAGCCCGCCGACGCCTACTTGAAGGACGAGGTCTACGGCGTAATGCTGGTGAAGCCCGCCGAGTAGCCCCTACCGCATCGCCTCCTTCAACGTCCTCTTCTCCACCGGCGTCATCCCATCCACGGGCACCCCTGCCAGCAAGTCCGCCACCACATGGTCCGTCGCCACCTGGTCCGCCTCCGCGTTGAAGTTCAGCATCAACCGGTGCCGCAACACCGGCGTCGCGACCGCCTTCACGTGCTCGGGCGTCACGTGCGTGCTGCCCGTGAGCAACGCCTGCGCCTTCGCCGCGAGCACGAGGTACTCGCTCGCACGGGGCCCGGCGCCCCACGCGAGGTAGTCCTTCACCTTCTCCGGCCTCGTCAAGCCAAGGTCCATCGGCTCCTTCACGCGCGTCGCCCGCACCAGCCGCAACGCGTAGGAAATCACATGGTCCGGCACCGGCATCTGCCGCACCACTTCCTGCACCCGCACAATCGCCGCCTCGTCCATCACCGGCTGGATGCTCGACGCCACGCGGTTGTTCTGCCGCCGCACGATCTCCATCTCCTCCTGCATCGTGGGATAGGTGATGTGGATCTGGAACATGAAGCGGTCCAGCTGCGCTTCGGGCAGCGGGTACGTGCCCTCCTGTTCGATCGGGTTCTGCGTGGCGAGCACAAAGAACGGGCTGGGCAGCGCGTGCCGCTGACCGCCCACCGTCACTTGGCGCTCCTGCATCGCTTCCAGCAGCGCCGCTTGCGTCTTGGGGGGCGTACGGTTGATCTCGTCGGCCAGAATGATGTTCGCGAACACCGGCCCGGGCACGAACCGCAGACCGCGGTGCCCCGTCGCCTTGTCCTCCTGGATTACTTCCGTGCCAGTGATGTCCGCCGGCATGAGGTCCGGTGTGAACTGGATGCGTGAGAACTGGAGGTTCAGCGCCTTCGCGATCGTGCTGATGAGCAGCGTCTTCGCCAGCCCCGGAACGCCCACAACGACGGCGTGCCCGCGGCAGAAAATCGCCATCATCATCTGCGTGACCACGTCGTCCTGGCCCACGATGGTCTTGTGGATCTCTTCCCGCAGCTTCGCGTACGCGGCCTGCACGTCCCGCACCGCGTCCAGGGTCGCTCCGGGTGCGTCGTCAGGAGAACGGAGCGGCTGGTTGGTCATAGGGGATGATACGGGCAGGGTGCGGAAGGGTTCGCCGGTGATATCGGCCGTTTGCGCCCCGCGCTTGTGCCCCACCCGCCCGTTCGCGTGCACTCACACCCGTGGCCCGCTCGTGCCCAGGTTCGCCAGCGCGTCCTTGTACTGCTCGCGCAGCGGCTCCACGACCTCCTTGATGAACCGCTCCGTCTGCTCCACGCTCCGCCCAACATACTTCATGGGGTCCAGCAGGCCGTCCCAGTCCAACTCCTCCAGCAGCAGCCCGCCGCGCTTCGCAGACCAGAAGTTCTTGTCGCCCTTCAGGCGCTCCAGCAGGTCGTTGTCCAAACCTTCGTGCTTCACCCTGTGCCCCGCGGCCCGCGCGTGCACGCGAATCAACTCGTGGTAGTGCTGGCGGTCGCCGCCCAACTTCACGCAAGCCATCATGATGTTCTCGGTGGCCATGAACGGCAACTCGGCCATGAGGTTCTTCCTGACCATGGCTTCGTGGATGATGAGGCCGCTCGCGACGTTGTGCATGAGGTCGAGCGCGCCGTCGAGGGCGAGGAAGGCCTCGGGGAGGGAGAGGCGGCGGTTGGAGGAATCATCGAGCGTGCGCTCGAGCCACTGGGTGGCGGCGGTGTCGTAGGCGTTGCCGACGAGGTTCATGACAAACCGCGTGAGGCCGCAGATGCGCTCGCAGCGCATGGGGTTGCGCTTGTACGGCATCGCGCTGCTGCCAATCTGCTTGTCCTCGAAGGGCTCGTCGATCTCCTTGCGGTTGCAGAGGAGGCGGATGTCGGTGGCGATCTTGTGGAGGACGGAGGCGGTGGAGGCCAAATCAGCGAGGATAAAGGTGTCGATGACGCGGGGGTAGGTTTGGCCCGACAACTCGTGCACGAACAAACGGAAGTCTTGTCGATCGCGTGATGCGTGGAGGTACTTGAAGTCGGGCCATTCGTTCGTAACGTTCTCAATGAAACCCAATTCCAGATCGTCTACTTTCGATGAGTCGCCACCGAGAAGTGACAAGTAGCTGGCTTGAGTACCCGTTGCGCCTCGAAGGCCTCGGATCGATCTGACAGCAGTTCGTGTGCCCATTAGCCGTTCCAAGCACAGAGAGAGGTCGTACGCCCAACCGGCGATTCTTCTGCCAACGGTGACGGGTTGCGCTGGTTGATAGTGGGTAAAGCCGAGTGTGGGCAGCATTTTCCACTCAATCGCTTGAACGCCGAGTGACTCTCCGGCTCGCCCGATTTTTGCGGCGATCTGCTCGATCGCTTCTCGAATGATCATCAGGTCCGCGTTACACACCACATCCTGACTCGTCATCCCCAGATGGATGATCCCCTTCGCCTTCGGGCACGAGTCCCCCAGCGCATGCACATGGGCCATGACATCATGCCGCAGCTCGCGCTCGTACTTCTCCGCGAGCCTGATCTCCTCGTCCGCGATGCCACCCGGCCTGTTCACCACCGCGCGGAGTTCCTCGACCTGCTCCCTCGTGACCAGTTCTCTTGGTATTGGATGAGGTCTGGGTGGCACAGGCGTCCCGCCTGTGCTTGGGCCTCCACTTGCTTTCTGCTCAGGCGGGACGCCTGAGCCACACATACCACCAGCGGTCAGCTCATGCTGCGCCTCCGCCACCGCCAGCCAAATCCTCCGCCACGTGTTGAACTTGTGCCGCGCCGACCACAGCCGCAGCATCTCCGGGCTGGCGTTCCGCGTGGCGAGGGGGCTCGTGTATGTGTCGTAGGCGGACATGCAGCCCAAGCGTAAGCGCGGGCCTGCGCACTCACCTCCGCCGCCGCATCGCCGCCGCCGCCCCGATCCCCACCGCCCCCAGCACCCCCGGCGTGGGCGCGGGCGTGAACGTCACAAAGAACGGCGCGCTCGTCGTCATCTGGTTGCTCGCATCGCGGAACTGGAACACCGCGAACGACTCCTCGCCCGGGTTCCCCTGCGTGATATTCCACAGCGGCAGGTAGTGGATCACCGGCGCCCCAAGCACCATCTCCTCGCCCGCCACCATCGGGTTCACGCCGTTGTACACCCGCATGTTCGCCGAGGTCGCCAGCAGCACGCAGCGGATATCCACGTTGCCCGGCAGCATGAACAGGTCTTCGCCCGGGTCGTCTGCTTCCAGGCTCGCCAGCGCCACCGTGGCTCCCGCGTAGCCGGAGATCCCGGGGAAGACCGACTCCGGCAGCTCAAACGGCATGATGTCGTGCGTGTGCATCACGAGCTGATTGGTGGACGAACGCCCCACCATCACCTCTTCGTGCGCGAACGCCCCCCCGCACAGCGCACCCAGCGCGCCGCAGGCCACCATCAAACGCATCGGCTTGAGCGACATCACTTTCATCCTCTCGAAAGTGCCGCTCTCTCCTCCCATTGCTCGCGAACAATGTACAACACGGATGTCACTCCGCCCACCCGATCTTGCCCAATATTGTCGTGAAATGGCCGCCCAGCGGGCGTGGTAGACTGCCCGCTGATGCCCGACCAGAACCCTCCCACCCCAACTTTGGCCGGACCAACGTCCGCAAACCCCGCACGCGCCGACCTGCCCCGCGTCGTCGGCTTCCTCGGCGCTTCGGGCGTCATGATCGGGGTCATGATCGGCTCGGGCATCTTCCGCACGCCCCCGGAAATCGCCAAGCACCTCGCCTCCCCCACGCTCATCCTCCTCGCCAGGGTGCTGGGCGGGGCCCTCTCCCTCGCCGGCGCGCTCACCTACACCGAGCTCGCCACCATGTTCCCGCAGTCCGGCGGCATCTACGTCTTCCTCCGCGAGGGCTACGGCCGCGCAACCGCCTTCGTCTTCGGCTGGACCTACATGCTCGTCACCAAGCCCGCCGCCGCCGCGGGCATCGCCTTCGTAAGCGCCGAGAACATCAACCTCCTGCTGGGCACGCACTGGAACGTTCGGATCACGACCAGCGTCATCCTCGCCGTGCTCACCGGCCTCAACATCCTGGGCGTCCGCAGCAGCACCCGCCTGGGAGTGGTCCTCACCGCGCTCAAGCTGCTCGCCCTCCTCGCGATCGTCGTCCTGGGCCTGATGCACGCACTTGACGTGGTGCACCTCGGTGATACAAGGCCCTTGCCACACTGGCCTGCTTCGAGTGACCCCCCTCGCTCGCTCTGGTCCGCCATCGCCCCTGTCATGGCCGCCGTCATGTGGACCTACGACGGCTGGTCCGATGTCGGCGCCATCGCGGGCGAGGTGAAAACACCCAGCCGCACCCTGCCCCGCCTCTTCGCGATCAACACCCTCGCCGTCACAGCGCTCTACGTCGGGGTCAACGCGATCTACCTCTTCCTCGTCCCGCTGGACACCATGCGCGGCATGGACAACATCGCCCCGCACGCTCTCGGCCTCTTGCTGGGCAGTGCGGGCGCCACCGCCGTGACTGTCATCATCATCCTCTCCACCGTCGGCTCCTCCCACGCGTCCGTCATGACCGGCGCCCGCGTCTCCTTCGCCCAGGCCCGAGACGGCCTGCTCTTTGGGTTCCTGGGCAAAGTCCACCCGCGATTCCAAACTCCCTATGTCTCTCTCCTGGTGCAACTGGCCCTCTCGCTCCTCGCCGTCTGGCTCCTGGGCACCTTCAGCAAACTCGCCGACAGCTTCGTCTTCACGATGTGGATCTTCTACGGGCTCGCGGGCCTCGCGATCTTCCTCCTCCGCGCCCGCCGCCCCGCCGCCGAGCGCCCCTTCCGCTGCCCCGGCTACCCCGTCGTCCCCGCGCTCTTCGTCCTGAGCGCCCTGGCGATGACCGTGCTCGCGATCGCCGACAACCCGTGGGTCTGTGCGGCATGGATCCGCGTCATCCTGCTGGGATTCCCGGTGTTCGGGGCGTGGGACACGCTCCGTAGAAACTAAAATGGCGCCCCAGAAAACCGCCGATCCTTTCAGAACCCGAACACCAGAGTGTCCTCCTCACTTGGCACTTGCCACAAGCCTGTTTCCCGCTACGATCCCCACCCTGCCCGGACTGTTCCGGGCCGTTTTTCACGGTTGGAGCCACCATGTACGCCATCATCGAAGAGTCCGGCGGTCAGCGCAAGGTTGTCACGGGCGATGAAATCCTCATCGACCTGCACGGCGAGGGCCAGACCCAGGCCTGCACGACCATCACCTTCGACCGCGTCCTGGTCGTCGGCAAGGAAGGCGGCTCCGCCAAGATCGGCCAGCCCTACGTCAGCGGCGCGTCCGTCAAGGGCGAGGTCCTCGAAGGCGTCGTCAAGGGCGAGAAGGTCTTCATCCAGAAGTTCGGCCCCAAGAAGGCCTGGAAGAAGAAGACCGGCCACCGTCAGCGCTACACCAAGGTCAAGGTCACGGCCATCACCGGCTGAACGGACAACCCACACGCCAGAAGAAAAGACCCCTCCGATCTCGGAGGGGTCTTTGCATTCTGCAGGGCGTCACACCCTCGGGGTGCAGGTCGGCGGCCTACTGGCACGCCCCCCCGCTGAAGGTGTTCAGGAACGTGTCGATGTCTTGTGTATCCGGGAACAACCCGTCGTTGTTGAAGTCGATGTCGCCGCAGTTGGGCGCGTTGGAACACACGCCCCCGGCAAAGACGCTGAGGAAGTCGTCGATGTCCATGGTGTCCGGGAACAGCGAATCGTGGTTGAAGTCGATGGGATCGCAGACCATGGTGTTGTGCAGCGGCGCATTGTTGTGCCCGGTGATGAACACAAGCGCGGAGTTGGAGAAACGCGTGGCACAGAAGTTGGTCATGCGCACGGAGTAGAACCCCTCGTCCGACGCCCGCAGATGATTGATGCGGAGGTGGTTGGAATCCGTCCCGCTGATGCCGTTGCCGTCGACCATGTCGACCCCGTCCTTCATCCAGACATAGACCAGGGGTGTCACATCATCACCGTGCGCCTGAACGCGGAGGTCAACGCGTGAGTCGGCGTCCTGCGTGACGCTCTCCGGCTGGCTCACGACGACCGGCGGGCCGTGCGGGCAGGAGAGGTCCTGGGGATTGGCGAGGGACGAGGTCATGACGTTGCCCAGCATGACGCCGGGCGTGTCGGGGTGGAAAGGGTCCGCGTCCTGCAGGTTCTGGAAGTACTCCGCCGTGAAGACGACGCTCTGCTCCTCCTCGAACTCGATGAGGTCGTGGCTGAGAGTGACGGACTGCAGAGGGTTCAGCGGGAACGGCGCCGTGTCGATCTGCACGCTTGTGGTCACCACCGGGTTGGTCGGCATCAGGTCCTCAAGCGTGACAGGCGACGCGGTGACCTGCGCACGACGCTTGATCCAGATCTTCTGCGCCGGGTCGTTGTTCGTCACCGTGAGCGTGACGCCACCGTGACCGGTTGAACCAGGAGTAACGCCCGCGCTGATCGTCGGCAGGAGGGGCTGGGTCGCCGGCGACGTGCCCCCGCCTGCGGGGTTCGGAACCTGCCCGTTCACCGTCGCGATGTGCCCGTCACGGTACCAGCGCACGTGCACCGGGTAATAGGTGATCGGCGGGCCGTAGTAGTACGCCGTGCGGGTGCTGACGCCAAAGTGCTCGACAGAGCTCACGCCGGTGCGGTGCTGAGGGTTGCGGTAGTCGACGATCGTGGACGTCCCATCCGGGGACAACGTGACGGTCGGGGCACCATAGTTGCCGTTCGTGTAAGTATGGATGATGTCCGAAGGCTGCGCGCCCTCGAGCTCAATCTCCATTTCATCGCAGTCGTAATCGCAGTGGTTGGTGCAGTCAAAGTTGGACATGCTGCCCGTGATCGTGTACCCCGTCTGGGCGAGTGCACCCTGGGTGATCATCGTGGCGATAGCAGCGACCAAAAGGGCCTGGACGGACGAGCGGTTCATTCTGCATTCCTTTCCCGAGCGGGCACCCCACACACGTCGGAAGCCCTTGCCGGAGCATTCCCACGGGGCTGCATGCGAGGGATGTCACCGCGGGGTGTCGCGGAACCGCGAAAATCACGACAATTCCCCGGCGGGCGCGCTAATCACGGCGATTCCCCGCCGCCCAGTGCCCGCCGAATGGGAGAATCCAACCCGACCCCGCGACTCTCAGAGGCACGCCCCGCCGCTGAAAGCACTCAGCAGCGAATCAATGTCCAGCGTGTCCGGGAAGAGCCCGTCGTTGTTGAAGTCCAGGTCATTACAGCCCGGCACGGGCGTGGTCGAGCACGCCCCGCCGCTGAACACGGACAGAAAGTCATCGATGTCCAGCGTGTCCGGGAAGAGCCCGTCGTTGTTGAAGTCGATGCTGTCGCAGCAGACCAGCACCGACAGCGCCGCGTTGCTCGACACCACGCTTCCCAGCGCGTTGGACACGACGCAGTTGTAATCGCCCGCGACATCCCCGGGCAGCACCGGGCTGATCGTGAGCGTGGCGCCGGTCGCTCCGCTGATGTTCCCCCCGTTGATCAGGTTCGTCGTCCCGCGCCGCCACTGGTACGCCAGCGGTCCCACGCCCGCCGCCTCGACGCTGAACGAGGCCGAAACATCCGAGCACAACTCCTGCGGGCTGGGGTGCACGGACACGCCGGGTGCCGTCGCGGCGACCGACGAGTTCCCGTTCGCCACCACCTCGAGCGAGTACGCCCCGCCGGGCATCGACGCGGGCAAGCGGTATTCCGTCGTCAGCACGCGCCCGCCGGTCATGATGCTCGTGTCGCTCCAGTTGAAGGTCCGCGCGAAGTAGGTGCTCCCGTTGCTGTGCCGCAGCCTCACAATCGGGTAATTGGAATTCATCTGCTGGTCGTCGCCGTACGACGCGCCCTCGGAGATGCCATTCAGGCCCGTCCCGCTCAGGTGGAACGACCCATCCCCGTTGACCGTGATCGACTGCACCGCCGGCCTGCCCATCGGCAGCGGGCTGCCGGAGGGCGAGTAGACGTAGAGGTCCGTCCCCATGTGCGAAAGCAGCACCGTCCCGTCCGGAAGGTCCAGCATGCAGCAGGTGTACACCGCGTGAGCAAAGTTCCCCGCGGGCGTCGGCGCCGCGCTGAACGCGTTCGCGACCGGGTCATACTCCAGGAACGTCGTGGGGGTGGGGAAGTGCTGCCCGCTGGTGGGCACGGGGCTCACCGCGCACAGCACATTGCCCGTCACCATCACCGCCGCCGGCGCGTCGGGCTGGCCGCGCGCCCCGGGGATGACCGGCCCCGCCGTCCATGTCCCGGGAGCGGTGGTGCCCGTCGGTGTGTACAGAGCCGTCGCGCCCGTCGCGCCGATGTAGAACGCCTTCCCCGTGTGGAGCATCACCGCCGCGCCGATCTCATGACCGAAAGGATCGTACAGGCTCGCGGGAACCACACCGTCGTTGATCCACTGGTTGAGCGACGGGCTGTACCGCTCGCTGAACGTCCCGAACGGGTCGATCGTGAGGATCGTGTCGTCCGGCAGCTTCACCCACGTCGACTCGTTCTGGTGCGCGCCGCGGAAGTACAAGGGCCCCGCGGCCCACGTGTTTGTCCCGGGGTTGTAGACCAGCGGCTCCCCCGCCGCCCGCGGCATCACGGGCGAGATCAGCACCCGCCCGTCGGGCAGGATCTCGCTCATCGCGTCGAAGAACTGCTGGGTGAACGAGGGAAACACCGGGGAAGTCGCCGCGGGGTTGAGCAGCGTGGCCGGGGGGTTAACCGCCGTCCACGTGTTCGTGAGCGGGTTGTACACCTCCGCCCTCGCCTTGCCCGTCCCGTACTCGCCCCCCGCGACAAAAACCCGCCCGTCCTTCAGCACCTGCGCCGAGTAGTACAGCCGCGTGTCGATCATCGACGCCATCGCCGACCACGTCCCGTTGCGGTAGTTCCCCGTGCTGTCGGGGGTCAGCCGGTACCACTGGTTCCCGATCGAGGCCCCGCCGTTGACCGAGCACATCACCGTGCCGTCCGAAAGCTGGAGCATCAGGTTGATGTTGGTCGGCGCCGCGTGGGTCAGCGTCGCCCAGGTCCCGCCGTGTGCCGCATGAATCATCGCAGCCGACACGCCCGCCGCGAACGCACACCCTTGGAAAAAACGCATCACACACTCCTCAAGCAACCGAGCGCCGCCACCCGAACAAGGAATTGAAAGTACCTCTTGCGCAGCATCAGGCTACCCGAACGGGCACCCCCTGTAAAGGTCCGTTCCGCTCCTTTACTTCCACCCACCAAGCGGCGATTCAGAAACCGCTCCCGCCCGCTTCCGAATAACCGATATGCCCTACGACACCCCCCTCCAGCGAGACCGCGCCATCCAACGCCTCGTCTGGATGGCAAGGTTCCTCGACAACGCCATCATGGTCCCGGGCATCAAGTTCCGCGTGGGCTACGACGCCATCATCGGCCTCGTGCCCGTCGCAGGCGACATCGTCACCACCACCATGTCGCTCTACGTCGTCTACGAGGCCCACCGCCTGGGCTGCAAGGGCACGACCATCGCCAAGATGATCGGCAACGTCGCCATCGACTTCCTCATCAGCGAGGTGCCCGCGCTCGGCGACGTCGCCGACTTCTTCTTCAAGAGCAACACCAGGAACCTCGCGCTCCTCGGCCGCGAGCTGGGGATCGAGGACCTCGCCAACGCCGGCACAGGGAAAGTCAAGCAGACCGCCGCGGGTGACCAGGCCGCCGCGCCGACCGCCGAGAGCGCCAACACCGAGCCCCGCAAGCACGTCACCAACCTCGCCGCGTGCTGATCACACAACGCCGGCAAGCGCCAGCGGATTCCCCTGGTACGTGACGCCGCACCCCCGCAGCAACGCGAACTCCGGCAACGCAAGCATCCGCGACACGATCGCCACCACCCGCGCGTCCGGGTACGCCTGGTGCCACTGAACATCGATCCGCCCCGGCGAAAGCACCGCCGCGAGCGCGTCCCCGGCGTAGTTGTCCTCGTACGAAATCCCCTCGGCCTTCACGCTGCTGTGCGCCTGGTTCGCGGGGAACACCACCGCCCCCCGCTCGTTGAACACCATGTGCGCCGAAAAGTGGGGCACCGCCCCGAGCGACGCAAGGAACTCCGTGCCCAGCACCACGAACTCCGGAGCCAGGGGCTCGGGCAGTGGGGGCGAGTGGAGCATGGGCGAGTGGAGCATGGGCGAGTGGAGCGTGGGCGAAGCGGACGACCGCGCCGATCCGCCCAGCGGCCCCTCCCGCTGCGCAAGCATCGCCCTCTCCATCGCATCACGCACCGTCATGGCGTGCTCGTCGCTGCACCGGAACCCGGCGTCAAACACAGACTCCACGACCTCCCCCTTGGCCCCGCGCTTCCCCACGATCAGCCGCTTCCAGAACGGCCCCACGCGCTGGATGACGAACGAGTCCGCGTCCTCCCACGCCACGAACACCGTGTCGATGTTCGTCTCGCCCGCCTTCATCGTGTATGGCAGGCGCGCGATGCCATCGCGCGTGAACGCAAACCGCTCGTACGCCTTCCGCTCCCGCTGGCTCGTCGAGAGCAGCCACACCAGGCAGCCGACGATGGTCAGGGCCCACGCCAGCGCAACCCACGGGTGCCGGAATACCACAAAGGTCCACGAGAAGTAGAACGCACCCGAGAGCACCAGCATCGCCCCCCACACCAGCCGCCGGATCGGAGACGTGTTCTTCGTCATGTGCCGCGGGATGCCCGCGACAATGAGCGTGCCCGCCTCAAACCACAGCCCGCACTCCGGGCACGCGTTGGGGGGCGCGAGCCCCTCAAGGTTGTACCCGCAGCGCAAACAAAAAGGCGCGTGCTGCACGAACGATGGTTCAGGCAGCACGCGCGCTTGGCTCACGACGTCACTCCGGCGATCACGCCCCCGCGGACGGACCTTGGTACTGCGCAGGCCCGAAGCCCAGGATCGGGATGAAGACAAACGGCAGCAGGATCAGGCCGATGGCAAACGCCGAAGACTTGCCGAAGGACTTGGCAAGGTCCAGGCAGATAATGATCGAAATGATGATGCTCACCAACGGGATGAACATCAGCAGCATCCACCACCACGGCCGACCAACGATCTTGGTGAAGATGTAGAGGTTGTAGATGGGGACGATCGCCGCCCAGCCCGGCTGACCCGCCTTCGCGAACGTCTTCCACATCCCGACGATTACCGCGACAATGGCGGCGATATAGATAAGGAAAAGAACGAGCATGATGCCGCCGGCCGCCGCGGCCCCCGCCCCGCCACCGCCGCTGCCCTGGTAATTCTGTGCAAGTGTGAAGAACTGGTTCAACGCGCGTCTCCTGTATGGAAGCGACCCGCCCGAAGCACCCTCCCAAAGGGGCGGCAGGCATGCCATCAATGTACCTCAAGGACGATGCCCCTGCAAGGTGGTGGTAGGATCGGTGTTTGAGACCGATTTTCCAAAGAAATGAAGGACGAAGCAAGCCAAGCACAGGCGTGAGCAGCCTGAGTTTCTCAAGAGCCCCACGCCCCGCCCTTCTTCTGGTTCCGCAGGATGTAGACAAGGAGTCCGACGACCGCGCCCACCCCCGCGCCGATGATCCCGCCCCGAAAC
>CALLYM010000212.1 GCA_937858155.1 uncultured Phycisphaerales bacterium
AAATCGAAACAACGAAGAATCCGATCAATCCCGCGGTCATGGCTCTCTCCTTTATGCGGGACGGGTAACAGTGGTCTTGGAATGGAGCATCGCCAGCGACTTGAGGTCGCTGGTCATCTGCAAGATGGACTTGGCTGTCGTTTCGTGCAGCGTTCCCCCGTACCAGAGCATGGGGCAGAGGGTCAACGACTTGTTGTTGGACGATCCGCCCCACTCCCCGAATACCACACGGTCAGGTTTCCACGAGTCGACGAATACCGTGGCATTGGCAACCTCCGGACCGCCGACGGAGACGACGACGTCCGATCCTTCGGCTAGCGAAGGAACCGGGACCAAAGAGGAAGGACTTGGCCATATCACCTGATACCAGTATGCCGCCTGATTTGTTGCGCGTCAACGCCAAGTGCGGCACCGCCCCGCCCGCCAGATCAACATACGGACGTGCTGTGGTTTTCGGCCGTTGTGACCGGGCCAAGCAGGACAACATCGTGATCGCGCCGGGCCATAACAAAGTACGAAGAGCCCGGCGCACCCGCGCCGGGCTCTCAGGGTGCACACCTTGGATGACTGTTACGGCAGCACGCGCACCACGCTGATGTCCTCCACCAGAAGCTCGTACATCTGCGCGATGTCCTCGGCCCCAAACCGCACGCAGCCCATCGACTTCTGCTGCCCGATGCTGTCGGGGTCCACCGTGCCGTGGAAGCCGTAGCCCGTCGTCGCCGCGGAATCACCCACGCCCTGCCACCCCAGCCAGTACTCGCCGATCGGGTTCTTGGGGTCGTCCTTGTCGAACTTCTCGCCCGTGCGCGGGTTGGTCCAGTAGGGGTTCACGAGCTTGCTCCCCTTCTTGATCACGTAGTTGCCCACGGGGGTCGAGTTCCCCTCGCCCAGACCGCACTTGTAGCTCTTGATGTAGAGCCAGTCCGCCGGGCGGTCGGGCGAGCCCGCGTACACATCCACGCGGAAGTCGGACTTGTTCACCACCGCGTGGAAGGGCCCGCGCACCAGCTTCAGCGTCTGGCCCAGCCGCAGCGCGTTGGGGTTGCTGATGCGGTTGATGCGCTGGATCAGGCGGTAGTCCGTCGCGAGTTCACGCTTGCGCGGAATCTTGGCGAGCGCGTCGCCGCTCTGCACCTTGTACGACTCGACGAGTGTGTCCGCCGGGTCCACTGTGGGCGAAAAGACCAGCGTCTCGTTGATCTGCTGGAGCTTGGAACGCAGCGCGTCCTTCTGCTCTTTCGGCGCGTCGGGCGAGAGAATGACCTTGCTGTATTCACGACGCGCGTCCACCAGCTTATTGCCCGCGTACGCCGTGTCGCCCGCGGTGAGGTTGCTCATCCACGCGGCCCCACCGGCAGGAGCAAGCGAGTTGGGGGTTGTGCCGGGCGTTGTTCCGGGGAGAGTGGCGCCGGGGGTAACCGTGCCAGGCGTTGCACCCGGAGTGGTGCCCGTCGTGCCGGGAGTAGTGCCCGTGCCAGGCGTGGTCCCCGGCGAACCCGCGCCCGGCAGCAGTGCGCCCGAGGTGCCCGGCGCGGCGATGCCCGTGCCGTTCGCCGGCTTGGCAGGAATCGCGTTGGGGTTGGGGATGTCGCTCCGCTGGATCGTGACGGGCGTCTGCTCACCGGGCTTGGCCTCGGTCTTGACGTCCTCGGGCTTGGCCGCCACCTTGTCCGCCCCACTAGGCAGCGTGCCGTCGTTCTTGGGCATGAACTTCGTCAGCGCGTAGATGCCGCCCGCGGCGAGCACGAGGCCCAGCACGATGACCGCGACCTTGCCCGTGCTGCTCATGCCGGCACCGGTCTGGTGCATCACGCCCGAGCGCGTTTCATTGTTCTGTGAGGGGAGCGCCATGTCCGACCCTTCCGTGAGTTCCCGCATGGGAGCGGTGCCGGGCAGCCAGCCGGCGTGGTTTCGCGTTGCATCCGTTCAAGCGATCAGGTTGTCACCGTCTATAAATAGTTGTGGGCGTCACCACGATGTCGAGCGGTACATCGAACTCGTCCGTCGGGACTCGTTCTACCACCTGCTCGTCGAAGCACACGCCGACCAGAACGGGCCGTTGAGGAGCGCGGCCATGGGGCCCGGCAAAAACCGCGCGTCGTAGAAACACATCATAGAACCCCCCGCCCCGCCCGAGGCGATTGCACAACTTGTCAAATGCACGCCCCGGCACGACGCACAAGTCAATCTGGGCAATATCTGCCGCCGGACACGCGGGCGAGGGCTGACGGATGCCATGGCGGGTCGTTTCCATGTTCCCCGCTGGTGGCCCATCGATGTTCTCCACCCAGGCCGCGTCCATCGTCGATTGCCGCCAGTCCGTGACTCGCGGCAGGGCGAGGCGCGCGAGCCCCGAAACTTCCCCGGCGAGAGGGAGCACGTCCGGCTCGTCGTTGCCGGGCATGTACAGCATGACGCCCGACTTCTCGGGTCGGCCATCGGGATGGCTCCGCGCCGTGCCCGAACGAGCGAGCACCGACTTCCACTCCGGAAGTGTGCGGAGGCGGTCGAACAGCGACGCGGACGCCGCCTGCAATTGCTCAGGCAAAAGGCCAGACAGACGCGAAGCCATAGCCGCGCGAATGGACGTTTTTTCATTTTGCCATAGACGTGTCATGGACGCTGCCCGCCCCTGGTGCGACGCTCGCGACGCCTACGCGGCCGATCCACAATCGCAAACAGGAGCCCGCCTGTATCGTCCCGATTCGTGTGGACGGCACACACGCTGTTTCAGAACGAACTCGGATCATCCATGATGCCGCGCCGCCGGATCTTCATGGACGATGGCGCCGCCGCCGCCTCGCGCGCGGTCGCCTCCAGCGCCTGGTGCAGCTTCTCATGGTCGGGCACGGCGTCCAGATACTCCATCAGGTCCTCGACCCGGTGATCCGCGGGCCAGCCGGCCTTGCGACCCGCCTCCACCTTCGCGATCGCTGCATCGCCTAAGGCCTCCTGTGTCGCCAGCACCCACGCCAGGTCGGGCAGGCGATTTTCGGGCAACTCACCGAGTGTTTTCACACCCTCCAGGCCGTACGGCGGGTCCACCTGCACGCGCACGCTCACGGGCACGGGCTGCGCACCCAGATTCCCCCCCACCCCCACGATGGGCCACTTCCCGGCGCTCGTGGTGGGCTCCTTCGCCATCGCGATCACCGGAACACGCCGCCCCCGGGCCATCTCGCGGAACGTTCTCGCGTCCAAGCCGATCATCGGCGGCTCCACCAAGTAACACCCCGCCTCGACCTTTTCCCCTCGGCTGGGCAGACGGCGCAGCACAAACACCCGCCCGGTATCCGCCGCAATCTGCCGGAGCTGGCGCCTTGCCTCCTGCAGAGGAAGCACCACGCGGGCGAGCCGTTCCCAGTCCCGGGCACGCCGGCACCGTTCCAGAGCCCGCAGGCACAGGTCCTCGCACGTGAAGTAGTCGGCCCGGACAAGCGCAACGCTCGCCTTCTCCATCAGAGCGTCGATCGGCGTGTGGGCGGCTCCTCCGGTGTCCGACGCATCCGCCGGGAGTGGAACCACCAACGGCGCCGCGATGACTACCGGGCGCGCAAGCATGTCCGCCGGGCGCTGCCCGATGGAGTGCTGCGGAGTTGACCCACTTCCCAGTGCCATTCTTTGGTTCGTTTGCCTCAGGCGCGCTGCGCGGGCATCCGGCTGACATGCTCCGACAACGCGGTAAGGAGCCCCTCCCACCGCTGCGCTTCTTCGCTCAGGTTGACCTCCAGGATGTCCGCGAGCGCCGACCAATCCTCGCGCTCCAGCGAGCCCTTCACGCCCCGCAGGTACACCAAGAGGCGGTTGGACGCTTCGCCCACGGTGCCGAATTCGCTCCCTACGTCCAAGTCGGACAGTTCAATGTCCAGCAGCGCCCCACTTCGCGCGACGACATCCTTCACGGTGTGCCATGTCTGAAAAACGTCCTGCAGCCCACCCGCGGCCAATTGGAGCTGATCGGTATGAACAAGCTCCGCCAATCGCACCTGCTCGCCGACCAGCCCGCGCAGCGCATCGATGGCATCGCCCAGCGTGACACGCACCAGGGCGCGGGGGTCAGCGGACTGAAGATCAAGACGGGCAAAGCTGGCGGGGCCATCGCTCGGCGACGCGAGCGTGTCGTCACCCAGGACAGCGCCGTCCGCACGGACTTCGATGATGATGCGTCCGGAAGAGCGCGCAGCCTCCACGCCGACAGAAAGCGCGCAGGCCAACGTCGGGCGCGGGACGGGCAGGGACTTGCCGTCGAGGAACGCCTCCATGCTCTAAAAGGTGCCACACAACTGCGGAATAACAACCTATCTGAAAAGGAAAAGTGACAATCTTCCCACTTTTCTCGGGCCTTGAAAGCACTCCCAACAAAGAGCGGCACGCCCCTTGCCCGGTGCATCAGGCCGGTTCTGCCGCCACCTCGCGCGCTTTGCGCCGTTGTTTGTAAATAAGGCGCAGGTTCCGCGCATAGATCACAACGCCTGATGACTGTCCGAGAACCGCAACGAAGTCCTGACGCCACACAAAGTACGCGAACAGGGCCATCCCCCCAATCAGGCTGAGCCACCAGAACGCCTCGGGCACCACGCTCTCCTTGCGTTTCTCGCTGATGAACCACTGCAGCAGCATCCGCCCCGTGAACGCGAACTGCCCACCAAAGCCAATGACCACCCAGACGAGGCTCGTCCAGTTGGTGATGTTGAGCAGGCGGAACGCCCAGTTGGAGGATGTGGCGGTCGCGGCCTTGTAGGTGGTGTCGCCGAAGAGCTCGCGGAAGTCCTGGTCGCCCATTTCGCGGCTGACAGCGCCGTCGCGCGTCAAGATGCGAAACGTGTGACCACTTTCCACCTTGGCGTTCTCGGGCGGAGGGGTGGGCGCGTGCGTGACAACCTCGACCACTCCCCGCGTGCTGCCCAGTTTGAGGTCCATCGTCCGCGCGTTCGGGGCGGTGACGATGCCCGAAGGCCTGGCGACCAGCCACGCCCCCAGGAGGAGCAGCAGCACCATCAGCGCGAACGGTTCCCACTTGATGCGTTTCACGGCCTGAGGATAGTGGGCCCGCCCTGCGCCCAGATTGTGCTTGCGGTGACCGAGCGTTTGGGTAGACTGAACCAGTATCGGGCGTTCCAAAGGTGCTGAGTGGAGGTTGATTATGCGGAGATTGGTACTGATCGTGGCGGCCGCGCTTGGGTTTCATGCGTCGGCGCAGACATACACCTTCACCCTCCAGAACTCCTCGAGCGCGACATGGAACGCAAGCTTCAACGCCCCGTTCCAGACCAGCGGAAGCCCCGCGAGTTTTCTCATCGGCAACCACGACGCGACGACCAACCCCACAGGCACGCGCACCCTCCCGGGCCTCTTCAGCCCACCGGACAACGGCCTCAACAACCCGGTGCCCATCACCGCGGGCGGTGCCACGGCCTCGGGCGACTCGGGCTCCACGCCCCTGCACCCTGCCGGCACGTTCATGCTCACGCTGCAGCCCGGCGCTGGCACGTGCACCGCGTGGAACACCAACCTCAACCTGCTCAACGGTTCTCAGATCACCATCGCCGCGAACGTGAGCATCACCTACGGCAGCTTCCGCACGCGCAGCCCCACGTGCACGCTCATTGGCGGGTTCCCCGTAAGCATCCCAGTCGGCAATGCGGTCATCACCGCGCTCACCGCAGTGCAGCAACCGGGCGGTGCGGAGGGCTCGCTCACCCAAGGCACGGGCGGCGCGTGGAACTACTCGATTCCGATGATCGTGGACGTGACCCCGACCGTCACTCTCAACGGCACGCCCACGCCGGTCGATCCAACGCCGGTCGCGATCGTGCTTACCGGTAGCGTTACCCCGGCAGGACCCACCGCCACCACGACCGCGACGACCACGCTCACCCAACAGCAGACCCAGCCGGGGCCGACAACTGTGCCGCCCCAGGCATTCGACGACCCCCTGTGTACCAGCCACCTGCTCGTGAACGTCGTCATCGCATCAACGACCGTCAACCTCACGACCAACGCGACGATCAACGCGGGCGGCGTACTCGTACCCACACCCTGCGACCTCATCGACTTCAACCGTGACACCCTCTACCCCGACACCCAGGACATTACCGACTTCATCACGGTGTTCGGAGGCGGTGCCTGCCCGACCGGACCCGGGGGGTGCGGCGACATCGACTTCAACAACGACGGGCTGTTCCCGGATACCGACGACATCGCGACGCTCATCCGAGTCTTCGCGGGCGGGCCATGCTGAACGCGAATTGCATGGGGTGCCAGAGACACCGTAAGAAAACACCTAAAGTGGTGGTGTAAACATTGCAAATAACTTGTTTACAAGTTGTTAGAACGAACGAATAACTCGTCAAGTTTGCGCGAACACGCCGAGATCGCATTGAACCAGCTTGCGGGACTCCTTACCATTTGTCGGAGTCGAGTCAGCAGAGATCGGCCAGGCCGGCCTTTCACCCAATCGTGAGGGAAACCGAGCCCCCTGCGGGACGCGGGGCGGGTATCGGAGCAATCGGGGAGCGCGGGTGTGCGCCCGCGTGGAGCGGTATCGGTGTCGAAGGGGCCGTCGGCCCTGGGTCAAAGCGAACGAGGAAACAAAGGAGAAGTGGTATGTCGAGGAAGACGATTGCATCGTGTCTGATCGCGGCGGCGGGGCTTGCCTCGCAGGTGCAGGCCGCTGGTGACGTGGTGATTAGCCAGCTGTATATCGGTGGCGGGTTTTCAGCGGGAGCGCTGCCCGAGTCGCTCTACCAGAATGACTTCATTGAACTGCACAACCGCACCAACGCGGCTGTGAGCATCAACGGCTGGTCGGTCCAGTACGCCGCCGTCACCGGCACCTCCTGGAGCCGCATCGCTCTGCCCAACGTCTCCATCCCTGCAGGCGGGTACTACCTGATCCGCTCCAACGCCAACGCGTTCTCCTGCACCGCGTGCGCCGCGGTCCCGGCGGACCACCTGGGCACGGGCATCGACATGTCCGCGAGCACCGCGGCAAGCGGCGGCGGCAAGGTCGCCCTCGTCAACTCCGCCACCGCCATCACCAGCGGTGTCTCCAACCCCATCACCGATCCCACCTGGGGCCCGCTCACCCTCGACTTCGTGGGCTATGGCACGGCGAACGCCAGCGAGGGCGGCTCCCCGGCACCTCGCCCGATTACGCCCACCCCGTCCGGCACGCACAGCATCATGCGCGGCCCGTCCCCGGCCAACACCGGCTGCCAGGACAGCGACGTGAACAGCAGCGACTTCACCATCCAGCCCGTCGCCCCCCGCAACGCGACCTCTTCCGCGTTTGTCTGCTCGGGCATCACCGACTGCAACAACAACGGCATCTCCGACACGGTGGATATCGCCAACAACCCCAGCCTTGACTGCAACACCAACGGCTCGATCGACTCCTGCGAGCTCGCGGGCAACCCGGGCCTGGACTGCAACGGCAACAGCGTCCTCGATTCCTGCGAAATCGCGGCGAACCCGGCCCTGGACTGCAACGCCAACGGTCGCCTGGACTCCTGCGACATTGCATCGGACCTTGACCTGGACGGCGGCTCGCTGGGCTGCGGCGCCCCGAACGGCGTCCTCGATTCCTGCGAGACCCCCGGCTCCGGCGAGGACTGCAACTCCAACGGCAAGAAGGACTGCTGGGACTTCAAGAGCTTCCTCCTGACCGACGTGGACAACAACGGCATCGCCGACGTGTGCGAGGGCGCGATCGTCGTCGAGTGCAACACCAACGGCACGGTCCTGAACAGCGGCGTCCGCGCCGCGACCAACGGCACCGACTTCTTCAACATCGAGGGCCTCGCCGCCGGCACCACCACCAACGAGTCCTACGGCGCGCTCCGCTGGAACAACGCCGACTTCGGCGCCCCGGTCAGCGTGGGCCGCGTCTACCTCTACACCGTGCAGGCCAACGCCGCCTTCACCAGCGGCGGCATCCCCGGCCTGGACCCCGACAACCTCGAGGTGTTCTACACCGACGCCGACGCGGTGAACATTACCGCCGGCACCGCCACCACCACCCACGCCAACCGTGACACCGACTTCCCCGACCTCGCCAGCATCACGACGACCCTGTTCGTCGAGGGCACCAACCCGTCCGCCGACCTGCCCGGCGCCAACACCGCCGCGGGCACCTGCCGCATCGCCATCGGCCAGGCAGTGCTCACCGGCTCGTCGCGGATCGTCGGCCTCAACACGGACGCGGTGTTCGACGACGTCCACGGCTACTCGGCGACGGGCATCACCGGGGAGCTGACCACTCCAGTGGCGACCCTCGAGTGCAAGAGCATCATCGGCGACCAGATCCAGGTGACGAGCTCGAGCCTGCTCGCGATCCAGACCGGCGGCACGCACGCGAGCTGACCCGGACGCGGGTGGCTGCCGGCCGGATGGCGGGCGCTGCACGTGACGTGGACGCGCCGTCGGCCGTCCGGCCGTCGACGGGCCGCCAGGCGGGTGGTACGGTCGCCCGATGCTGACCCCCAGGGAGCTCAAGATCGCCGCCGCGTGCATCGCGGGGACGGTCGCCGTCTCGGCCGCGACGACGTCGGTGGCCGCGAGCTACGTGATCTCGAGGAGCTCGCAGGTCAAGCCCGGCGTCCTGCAGGTGAGCCACCTGTCGGCGCGCGCCCAGACCGCGCTGCGGGGCCGCACCGGTGCCCGCGGGGCCACGGGCG
>CALLYM010000213.1 GCA_937858155.1 uncultured Phycisphaerales bacterium
AACGCGGGGAGCGCGGAGGCGGAAGAGTGGGAAAAGCAGGAGAACATCAGCACCTTGGGCGTGAGAAGAAAAAGTGGGAAAAACGAGTTGGGATTCCGGATTGGGTGTCGCGGCGCGCGCACAAAGGCGGTCCATCCATGGGGGAGGGCGCGGGGCGGGGGGCGGGCGTCAGCGGAGTTTGCGGGAGAGGGTGGTGCCGGCGCTGACCCAGGTGGAGATGGCGACGCAGACGATGGCGGCGAGGCAGGCGGTGCTGGCGAGTGGGGAGCCAGTGGCGGCGAGGGCGGTGCCCAGGAGGGCAAGGGCGGTGGCGACGCCCCCGAAACACCACATGAGGATGGCGCTGACGCCGGTGCGCATGAAGGCGGAGGTCATGGGCATGGCGGCGAAGATGATCGCGGCGGCGGCGAAGAGGAGGTCTTCGTTGCGGGTGCGCAGCCACAGTCCCAGCGCGCCGAGTGACAGGACGATGAAGACGCCGAGGACTGAGCCCTGCCACTTTTCGCGGGCGTTGACGGCGTGGCGGCCCAAGGGGTGGAGGCGCAGGAGGAGGTTGAAGAGGGGGTCCGCGAGCCAGGTGGAGACGACGAGCGTGGTGTACACGATGAGGAGCCAGCGGCCGTAGGGCTCGAGGGTTGCGTTGGTCTTCGTCACCGCGCGGATGGCTCGTGGCAGGAAGAGCATGCCGATCATGAGCCCGAACTGGACCTGGGGTTTGAGGCGTCCCATGAAGAGCGCGTAGCGGAGGAAGAGGCCGTAGATGGGGTTGCGGGCCTTGAGCGCGGTGACGAGGCCTTGGCGCGCCCACTCGTTGCCCGGCTCCAGGCGGAGGGCTTCGCGGAAGGAGTGGCTTGCTTCTTTGGCGCGGCCCTCGTGGAGGAGCTTCCAGCCCATGTTGGCGTGGGTGATGGCGTTCTCCGGGTTCCGTCGGAGGGCTTCGGAGATCGTCGCGCCGGCTTCCTGTTTTCGCCCGAGCTTGGTGAGGGCGACGGCGCGGAGGTTGTTGGCGGGGACGCTTTCGGGGTCGAGCGCGAGGGCTTGCTGGGCCGCGTCGAGTGCGCCCTGCCAGTCGTAGCGGTCCAGGAGCAGTTGGCCGATGAGGGTGTGGTAGTGGGGGTTGTCGGGCTCGATGTCTCGGGCCTGCTTGGCGGCGCGCATGGCCTCGCCCGGGCTGTCGAGGCGGTCGTGGGCGAGGGCGGTGACGTAGTGCGAAAAGGCCCAGTCGGGCGCGAGGCCGACGGCCTGGGTTGCCTCGCGCAGGGCTTCTTCGAGTTTGCGGCGGTCCTTGGTGCCTTCCAAGAGGCAGATCGCGAGGCGGGCGTGCGCGTCGGCGTCGTTTGGGTCCTGGGCGAGCGCGCCGCGGAACTCGCGTTCGGCGAGGTCGTGGCGGCCCTGCTCCGACAGGAGTTGGCCGCGTCGTTTCATTGCCGCCGCATCGGTGTGCACGCTGCCTCACTTCATTTTCAGGTGGGAGAGGATGTCGTCGTAGAGCCCGCCCTGGTTGGCGTAGAGGGCGTGGTTCTTGGCGGCGGAGAACCACTCGGTGGTCGTGGCGCGGGCGCTCTTGGCGGCGGCGAGGAGGTCCTTGTTGGTGACGGGCGAGGGGAAGCCCTTGGCGAGCGCTTCCTCGAGCTTGGCTTCGACCGCGCGGTCGACGATGCCGCGGAGGTCTGCGCCGGAGAAGCCTTCGGTCTTCTTCGCGACGGCGTCGAGGTCAAGGTCTTTGGTGGGCTTGCCGCGGAGGTGGATGTCGAGGATGGCTGCGCGGGCGGCTGTGTCGGGGGGCGGGACGAAGATGATGCGGTCAAAGCGGCCCGGCCTTCGGAAGGCGGGGTCCAGGTGCCAAGGGGCGTTGGTGGCGGCGAGGACGAGGACGCCGTCGTTTTTCTGTTCCATCCCGTCGAGTTCGGCGAGGAACTGGTTGATGAGCTGGCGTCCGGCGCTCGTGCGCATGTCGCTGCGGGCGGCGCCCAGGGCGTCCACTTCATCAAAGAAGATGACGCAGGGCGTGTGCTGGCGGGCCTGCTCGAAGAGGGCGTGGAGCTGCTGCTCGCTCTGGCCCATCCACATGGAAAGAACGTCGTGGATGCCGACGGCGAGGAAGTGGGCCTGGACTTCGCCGGCGGTTGCGCGGGCGAGGTGGGTTTTTCCGCAGCCGGGCGGGCCGTACATGAGGACACCGCCACCGACTTTCTTGCCGTAGGCCTTGTAGAGCTCGGGCTGGCGGAGGGGTTGGATGATCTTGAGGTTGACCTGCTGCTTGACCTGGTCCATGCCACCGACGTCGGCGAAGGTGGTCTTGGGGCGCTCCAGGTCGTCGGGTGAGACCATGCGCGGGCCGTCGCCTGCGGGCTGGCGGATGCGGCCGCCATCTTCTTCGTCGTGTTCATCCTCATCGTCGCTGGGGCCGGGGCCTCCGCCGGCGGCGGCGGGGAGGAGGCCCAGGTCCTTCTCCAGGGTCTGGTCGCGCTGAGCGCCGGCGAGCATCATGGCCTGCTTGTACTGGTGGACTGCCTGGGCGGTTTGGCCGTCGTGGAGGAGGAGGCGTGCGTAGAGCACGAGCATGGGCGCGGAGGCCTGGCCGCGGCGGGCCCAGCCTTCGGCGATGACGAGGGCCTGGGGGGTTTTGGCCCTTCGGAGGAAGACGGTGGCGAGGAGGAGGGCCGCGCCTTCATCGTCGGGGGCGCGTTGGGCGACGGTGCGGAGTTCCTGCTCCGCTTCTTCGAGCTGGCCGGCCTTGAGCAGGGCTTCGCCGAGGTGTTTGCGCAGCGGCACGTTGTCCGGCGAGACCTTCAGTGCTTCCCGCAATGCCGCGAACGGATCGCTCATGGTTCCTCCGATTCCGCACGAATTGGTCAGTGTACTCGGCCTTGCCGCCACTGAACTACCCTGCCCTCCCGTGCACCGCAAGCCCGCCGTCATTTTCATCTTTGTCACGCTCCTGCTGGACGTGCTAGGGTTTGGGCTGCTGATCCCGGTGGGTCCGCACCTGGTGATGGCGCTGCAGGCGAAGGTGGCGGGGGCGCCGACGGGCGACGCGGCGGAGGCGGCGGCGGCGACGGTGGTGGGCTGGCTGGGCGCGACGTACGCGGCGATGCAGTTCCTGTTTGCGCCGGTGCTGGGATCTCTCTCGGATCGCTTTGGGCGGCGGCCGGTGCTGCTGATATCGCTGTTTGGGTCGGGGCTGGACTACTTCGCGATGGCGCTCGCGCCGAGCGTGCCGTGGCTGTTTGTGACGCGGGTGATCAACGGGATTTCGGGCGCGAGCATGACGACGGCGTCGGCGTATATCGCGGACGTGACGCCTCCGGAGAAGCGTGCGGGGGCGTTCGGGATGATCGGTGCGGCGTTCGGGCTGGGCTTTATCCTGGGGCCGCTCATCGGGGGGTTTCTGGGGCGTTGGAACATCCACTACCCGTTCTACGCGGCGGGCGCGATCACGCTGATCAACTGGCTGTACGGCTACTTCGTGCTGCCTGAGTCGTTGGACCCGGCGCACCGGTCGCAGACATTCGACAAGAAGCGCGCAAACCCGGTGGGGGCGTTGCACGGGCTGACCAAGTACCCGTTTGTGTTCAACATGGCGGGGTGCCTGTTCCTGGTCAATCTGGCGCAGTACATGCTGCACGCGACCTGGGTGTTGTACACGGGTCACCGGTACGGCTGGGACGAGCGGATTGTGGGCCTGTCGCTGTTTACCGTCGGTGTATGCTCGGCGGTGGTAATGGCGGTGGTGTCGCGGAGGCTTGTTCCTCTACTAGGCGAGCGGCGGTCTCTCATCATCGGATTGTGCCTTGCGGTGTGCGCGTACCTCGGATACGCGATGGCAACGCGGGGCTGGATGATCTTCGCAACTATCATCGGCACCTGCCTGAGCGGGATATCGATGCCCGCGAGCCAGTCGCTGATCACGCACACGGTTTCGCCCAAGGAGCAAGGGCGGGTGCAGGGGGCGCTCAGCAGCTTGCAGAGCCTGGCGAACATCGCGGGCCCATTGGTGGGCGGGTACCTTTTCGCGTTCTCCATCGGGAAGGGCGCGGACCTGCATGTTCCGGGCCTTGTGTTCTTTGGGAGCGCGGGATTGACGCTCATCGGCACGCTGATCGCGGTTCGCGCCATTCGGAAACTGCCGGCGTTGATCGGCGTCTCTTCGCAGGGCGCGGGGGCAGGTGATGGGTCTCTCCCCAAGCCTGTCGTTGGGCCGTCCGGAGAGGCGGCTTCGTGACGGGGATGAGCAAGCATCTATGGCGCAGGCCGGTATGAGTCGTTGCTTATGCAGCCCGTCACCCTCGAGCCCGTTGCCCGCATTCCGCTGCAGGTGAGCCGGGACGGGTCGGTTCTTTTTCCGAACGTCGAATTCGCGGGCGACACGGTGGCTGTGAGTCAGCTTGTTGACCGCCAGTCGTCGCTCGACCTTGTGCTGTGGCACGCACCGGACGCGGCGCTGATTCTGCTGGTTGTCATCCCGTGCGTTCTGGCGCGGTACGTGTACCGCGTCTTCAGCCGGCCGCAGCGGCCGGGCCGGGTGCACTGCAGGAAGTGCAACTATGAACTGCAGCCCGCTTCTCCTTCGGGGGTTGCTGGAGTGAACGCCGCATCTCTCTGTCCTGAGTGCTCGCACTCAACGGCACGCCCGGTTCTTGGGCGGACGGGGGTTGAACGACTGGTCGGGGTCACGCTGTCGGGGCTGCTGGGCATCACGGTGTGCGTGGGGGTGCTTGCGCTGTTTCTCCAGAAACCCGCGTGGCCCGGCGCCCGGCTGTGGCCTGTGGCGGTCGTGGGCGACATCGTGCCCGGATTGCGGGCGCAGAAGGTCACCGACCGCATCGTTCAACAAACGATCGTGTCGCGTTGGCGGCTGCCCGCGGGCGGACAGCCTCTTGAGCACCTGGACCGCGACGCGAGGCTCACGGACGACATTGTCCACTCCGTCTCGGTGTCCCCGGACGCCCGCTGGTTCGTGGCGTGTGCGACCAAGTCGGGCGGGGCCAACGCTGCACCCAGTGTCACGATCATCGACGCCGACGCAGGAACCCGGCGCACGATTTCCGCCGCGGTGCCGGGGTGCACCGTCACCCCGACCCTGCGTGCTTTCTCGGGGGACGGGGCGTTTGCGTACGTTCAGTTCCAGGTGTGGGACAACTTTGCCCCCGCGCTTACGTGCGACGCGATCCTTTCACGCATTGAGCTTGCCACGGGGGTGCGGACCGACATCGCCACGGTTTCCACGCCGATGCTGATGATCAAGGGAACCCCTCAGATGCCCGTGCAGCACTTTGTCGTGCATGAGCGGGAGGATGGCGAAGCGTCGTGGGTTCTCTTTACCCAGACCGCCGGGTACACACCGGCCAAGCCCCGGCAGAGCGCCGAGCTGGTGATGCCATCGGCGGACCAATCGCTCCGTCGTGTTCCCATGACGTTTTCCGGTACGTCGTTCTATCCGCCGAGCCTGACGGCGGACGGCGGCACGCTGATCATGGACCTGTACGGCACATCGCCCGCGGCGACGCTTACGGTCGATCTCGCTTCGGGCGCGGCAGCGGAAACTCCCAGCAATCACACTCCTGGTATGCTGCATTCGCAGGCGGCGGGCCTGGTGGTCACGCCCTTTGCGCCCGGTACGCCACCGGGCGCGGCTATTGCGGTTGCCGATGCCACCACGGGCGTAGTGCTCGTTCAGCTTTCCGGGCACGCTTCGGCTGTGACCGCGCAGCTCTCGCCCAACGGCCGCTGGGCGTGGGTGACGGATGTCACGGGGCCGCCTGCGGGCGGGTTGTGGCGGTGCAGCCCGTTCAACCACACCAAGGCCACGCTGCTGGTGTGGGACTTGTCGGGGCTTTCTCCGGGTTCGTCTGGGGCGGAGGCGGGCGGGCGACCGCCGCCATGAGGGTGCGGTTCTTCGTTCGCTCCCTGTAACGCGCTCTCATCTCTACCATACACCCCACACACACGGAGCCTTCCCATGATACGAATCGCACTATCCGCCGTTCCGCTTATTCTTGTTGCTTCTTGCGCGCCGCAGCACGGTCGGCCCGCGGAGGCCCGCACGGTGGAGGGCGCGGCCATCGCGAGGCCCGGGTTGGTGGACAGGGGCCCGGGCATTGAGAAGTTCTTCAAGCTCCGGACGCCCGGGGCGCCGGTGCTGGCCGGCAACGGCACGCTGTATGTTCGCGACTGGCCCGACGGCGTGTGGCAGCTGTACCGTGTGAATGGCGGAGGCCAAGGGGGGCCTACCGCCGGCCCCAACTCGAAGATGCAGCAGCTCACGGCGTTCACCGACGGCTGCACGGGTTATTCGCTGTCGCACGATTCATCCAAGCTTCTTGCTATGACGGCGTTCGGTGGCAACGAGCGGTTGCAGGTGTATCTGCTGGATCAGAACAACGCCGATCCCAAGACGAACCTCACGCCACTGCTCATCAACCCCGAGGCGGTGATCACGCCGCAGGTGTGGCTGCACGATAACTCGGGCTTCATCTACACCGCCAACGACACCAGTGCGAACGACTTTCATGTGTATCGGTACGACTTCCTGCCCGCGGGCACGAAAGACGCCGATGGGAAGGCCACTCCGGGGAAGAGCACAAAGCTGCTTGCCAAGGCGGGTTCATGGGAGTGTCACGACATTTCCCACGATTCCTCGCGCCTGCTGGTGACGGAATTCCGCTCCGCGAGCGATAGTCAGCTCCACGAACTGTCCGCCTCGTCCGGCGACCTGCGCGGGCTGAACTCCCTGTTCCTCAAGGACGGGCAGACCGCCGCCGTCAGCGCCGTTGGGTATATGCCCGATGAGCGTTCGATCCTCATCACGAGCGACCACGAGGGGGGCACAGCCCGACTCTTTCTGCTCGGCCCGGACGGCAAGACTTCCAAGCCTGTGCCGGCCCTGGACAAGTTCGAGGTAGACGGCGCCACCATCAATGACGCCCGGACGCTGCTTGCGGTCGTGACGAATGAGGACGGGTACGGCGTGCCGCACCTTTATCGGTTGCCTTCGTTCGAGCCGGTGCAGTTGCCTTCGATGGAGCCGGGCACGGTTGCCATCAGTTCCTTTGTGGGCAACCAGCTCATCTACTCGCTGAACAACGCGCGGACGCCGGGTTTGTCTTACGCCTTTGATGTTCCGGGCGCGGGCAAGGCCGCGCAGCCGCCCCGGCAGTTAACGTATGCCGATACACAGGGCCTTGATCTCACCACGTTCCCGCTTGAATCGCTGGTGAAGTACAAGGCCAAGGACGGGCTGGAGGTTCCCGCGTTCCTGTATCTGCCCCCGGGGTACCAGAAGGGCTCCGCGATTCCGTTCGTCGTGAATTATCACGGCGGCCCGGAGGGCCAGTTCCGTCCCGGCTTTGATCGCACGGTGCAGTACCTGCTGAGCGAGGGGTTTGGCGTGCTGCAGCCCAACGTGCGAGGGAGCACCGGGTATGGGCGGGGCTATCAGATGATGGACGACTACAAGAACCGCTGGAAGAGCGTGAGCGACGGCGTGGACGCGGCGCAGTGGCTGGTGGACAACGGGTATGCCAAGCCCGGCAAGATCGCGGCGTACGGCGGGTCGTACGGCGGATTCATGGCTGTGGCGACGCAGGTGGAGGACACGCTCCGCACCGAGAGCGGCGCCCAGAAGCACAACTTGTTCGGCGCGTCGGTGGACGTGGTGGGAATTGTCAACATGAAGACGTTCCTGGAGCAGACCTCCGGCTATCGGCGCAAGCTGCGCGAGGCGGAGTATGGCCCGCTCTCCGACCCTGAATTCCTTGACACCATCTCCAGCCTGAAGCGCGCGGACAAGATCAACGTGCCGATGATGATCGCGCACGGCCTGAACGACCCGCGTGTGCCCGTCGGCGAGGCGATGCAGCTGGCCGAGGCGCTGCAGCGCCGCGGCTTTGATCCCGAGCAGTGCTTTTTCCACGACGAGGGGCACGGGTTCGCGAAGCTCGAGAACCGGCTGCTGTTTGCGCAGCGGATGAGCCGGTTCCTGAAGCAGAACATCGCGGAGTGAGCGTTTGGTGGTCCGAGTCAATCACCCGCGGGCCCAGGTGCACGCGGGTTTTTCATTTGTGCAAAAATCCAAACAGGCCTCGGGAACGTCCCAAGGCCTGCCTGGTGCGGATGAGTGTTCGATCGTGGTCAGCGCGGGTGTGCGGCCGCGCCGTCCCCCGCGGGGTTACTTGCCGTCCTTCTTCTTGCTATTTTCTTCCATCTGCTTTCGCAGTTCCTTGAGCTGCTCGCGCACCTCATCCAGCTGCTTGCGCACTTCGTCGTCATGATCGCGGGTGCCGCGGACGCGCTCGCGTTCGAGCAGGTCGGGCAGCACGAGCGTCTGGGCGCCGCCGTTCTGGTTGGGGGCCAGCAGGCGCACGCCGTGGCGCGTGGACGCCTTTTCTTCGGCCTCCTTCAGCGAGGTGATCGCCGCTTCGAGGCCATCCTTGGCGGCCTTGCGGAGGTCTTCGATGTTGTCCTTGGCGGCGTCGACCTGTTCCAGGGCCGCTTCCAGCGCTTCGCGGGCGCTGGTGAGGGCTTCCTTGGAGTCCGAGCCGAGGCCCTGCGAGAAGTTGCGCCACCACTGGCTCATGTCGCCGTTGAAGGGGTCGGGTGCGTCGGGCGCCTGGGGCACGCCGGGCACGGTCCACGCCATGGCGCCGCCGTCGTCCTGACCCAGGGCCTTGGCGTCCCAGGCGGCGAGCTCGACGTGCAGGGTTTTTTTGTCGCCATCGCGGAGCACGATGACGTCCACCTTGTCGCCATCCTTGTACTTCTTGAGGACGGAGCGCACGTCGGACTGGCCCTTGACCTGCTTGCCATCGATCTCGACGATGACATCCCCAGCCTTCATGCCGGCCTTGTCGGCGGGCAGGTCGTCGCGGACGCTGTCGATGGTTGCGCCGCCGTTATCGTCGCTCATGGTGATGCCGAGCATGACGGGCGGGGGTGTGGCGGCCTGGCCCGCGCGAGCAACGGGGTCGCCCTGCAGGGTGAACGCGCGGGGGTTGGCGCCCCGCGGCATCATCTGCCAGACGTTCCCCGCGCCACGTCCGCCGCGGGCGGTGGTGGGGAGCTGCATGGTGTGCTCGACGTCGCCGTTCTTGTCGAGGAACTCGACCTTGCCGCCGCGCACGCGGTATTCGTCCTTGGAGAGGGCCTTGCCGTCGCGCTCGGCGGTGGTCTTGCCGTTCTCGATGCGGACCGAGTAGGACGTGCCGTTGTCGTCCTCGTTCATGACGACGGTCATGCCGCCCTGCTGGCCCAGCTCGTTCTCGATCTCCCCGCCGAGGCGCTGATTGAAGTCGCCCTGGAGTTGCTTCTCCTGCTCGAGTTCCTTCTCGGCGTTGCGCAGCTCCTGCACGCGCTTCTCGAGTGCCTGGATGCGCTGCTGCTTGGCGTCGTCCTGGGCGTTGGCTTCCTTCAGCGTGCTCACCGTTCCCGCGATGAAGGCCATCGCGCACGCGATTGTTACCCAGCGGTTCGTCGGTCCTTCGTTCATGCACATGGTCGTTGCTCCTGTTCCCGGTCCTTCACACGTCATTCGCTCGGGCCCGCGGTGGCGGGCGGTTGTAATTTAGTAAATCGTCGGTTGTGAACCCTGCGCGGGCCTTGCCTGCAGGCGCACCGGCGTCGCGCGGCCGGCCTCGTCGTGGGAGAACCGGTAAAGGTCCGCCACACGGGCCCGCTCAACGACCTGGCGCACGTAGACAACGTCGTACCCGTTGCCGTTTTCCGCGGGGCGCGAGTCGACCAGCACCTGGTCTGGGACTTCGCCCAGCACGCGTCCTTCTTCCTTGCCCTTGTCGAGGTAGGTCTTGAAGGCATCGGCCGCGGACACAAGCAGGCCAGCTTCAGTTGGCTTGCTCTGGGGCATGGTGGTGCTGGGAGAAGGACCCTGCCGGGTCTGCATCACAAAGGCGATAACAAGCATGGCGGCGGCGGCCCAGCCACCCCAGGTGCGCACTCTGCCCAGGACAGAACGGCCTTCGCTCGCATGACGCTCGGCTTCCAAAGGCGTGGGCAGTTCGATGTGGTCCGAGACGTCGACCGCCCGCGACACGCCCTTCACGAGGAGGGCCTGGTCTCGGTGGGCCTGCGCAAGGCGGCGCCACACGCCGGGGTCCTGGGCTGCCGCAAGCTCGAGCAGCACCCACTCGGCAGCGCTCGTGCGGCCGTCTACGGCCCGTGAGATGAGCAGGTCAGCATCGTCCCTTGGAAGAGCCTCGTCGTTCACACCCTGGTGCAGGCTGGGGTTTGCGTTGGGGTTGTTCGGGTCCGTGTTCATGTTCCTTCCACGAAGATGCGCGACCGCGTTGTGTCCGGCGGAAAAACCAATCTGTGGGCGGGGAGGGGCGCGGTTTGGCGGGAAAAGCGAGGTTGGGCGACGACGTGATCGGGCGGCGGAATAGCAGAAAGGGCCTTAGACCTTCGCGGTTTCCGGGGCTTCTGCGAGTTCTCGGAGCATGCGCCGCCCCCGGGCGATGCGGGTTTCGACAGTGGTCTCGGGCAGGCCGAGCACCTCCCCGATTTCGCGGTAGCTCATCCCCTGCACGGCTTTCATGAGGAGGGGTTCTCGGTAGCCGTCGGGCAATTGCATCGCGAGTGTCATAAGGCGCGCAGCTTCGTCACGGATGCGAACAGTCTCGGGCCCGTCGGGGACTGCTCCACCATCCGCGATTCGACCGGCGACGACGCTGTCACCGATCGCATCGAGCGATGCTGCACGCTTCTTTCCACCCCGGGCGGCGGCGTTGGCGGCGTTGATCGCGACGGCTCGCAGCCATGGTTTCAGCGAGTTCGCGTCGCGGAGGTCTCCCACTTTGCGGACGACCGCGACCGCCACTTCCTGCAGAAGGTCGTCGACATCCGCCCAGGATGGTTTGTGTGCGAGGAGGATGGCGGCCACCCAGCGGCGGTGCTCCTGCCAGAGCGCGCGGAGCGACTCCTGATCGGGCGGTTGCCCTGCAGGTACACCACCAGCACCGGCTGTCCTCTGCTGGTCCACTCAGCCGCTCCCGTGCGAACTCCACCAGCCCGCCCCCCGCCCCCCGCCCCCGTCTGCCACTGTTCGTTCTTCGCCTCAAGGAGATGCGCGACTGCACAACTCCCGTCAGCCTGTTGGGTTGGTCCGGGGCGTTCTTTCAAACGTCTTCCGGTGGTCGCCGGTTCAGGCCGGTTGTTTGGGACTTGGAAGGGCGTACGCTCTGTGCTGCCCCTTTTGAAGAATAACCATGCCTAATCCTCGCGACGCCTCCCCGACCCACATGACGCTGGGCGAGCACCTGGACGAGCTCCGCCGCAGGCTGATTTACGCGCTCCTGGGCTTGTTCCCCATTGTGGGGGCTGCGTTGTACTTCGGCGAGTTCCTGCTCAACTTCATCCTGGACCCTGCGCGGCGCGCGTTGTCGCGCGGTGATCAGCCTGCCATCACCGCGTTCGGGCCGACGGAGACGTTCAGCGCGTACATGCGGGTGAGCATCATCGTGGCGGTGGTGGTGGGCAGCCCGTGGATCTTCTTTCAGCTGTGGAAGTTTGTATCCCCGGGCCTGCACCGGCATGAGAAGCGGTTTGTGTACTTCCTGGTGCCGCTGTCGGGCCTCCTGACAGCATCGGGTGTCGTGTTCCTGTTCAAGGTTGTTCTGCCGCTCATCCTGGTGTTTCTCATCACGTTTGGTACAAACATCGGCACGCAGCCCGTGGCGACCGCGCCGCTGCCGGACGGCGTCACGCTCGCGAAGTTCCCGCTGCTGGAGCACGATCCCGACTCACCAAAGGCGGGCGAAGCGTGGGTCAACACGACCATCCACAAGATGCGGGTCTGTATCGCCGGCGCGGACGCCGAGAAGAAAGTCGCGGCGTCCGTTCTTTCCGTAGACCTCTACAAGGAAGCGAACATCCGTCAGCAGTACCGTGTCAGCGACATCCTGAGCATGATGCTCACGCTGATCATGGCGTTTGCGGCGGCGTTCCAGGCGCCGCTGATTGTGCTGCTGCTGGGCTGGGCGGGGATCATCGACCGGAGGTTCCTGAACAAGTACCGGCGGCACGCGGTCCTCATTTGTGCCGTCATCGCGGCGGCGGTCATGCCGGGTGATCCGGCCAGCATGATGGCCATGATGATCCCGCTGTATGTGCTGTACGAGCTTGGCGGGCTCTTGCTGTGGATATTCCCGGCGTACCGCGTGGCGGGGCGGCCCAAGCCTGTCCCGGAGCTCACGGGCACAACCGAGGACGAGGACGACCGGCCCTGATGGGGGTCAGTGCGCGGTGGCGGACGGGTCGATGGCGGCATGGCCTTCGACCGGGAGCAGCATGCGGAAAGTCGCGCCCTTGCCCTCGACGCTTTCGAGCGCGAGCGAGCCGCCGTGCTGCTGGGCAACGCGGCGTGCCACGGCAAGCCCGAGCCCGGTGCCCTTCACCCCTTTGGTGGTATTGAAGGGCTCAAAGACCCACGGCTGTTTGCTGGCGGGGATGCCCGGGCCGTTGTCAATGACGGCAAGGTCCACGCAGGGGCCCGTGATGGCGGCCTTGATGCCGCTGGGCTGCGCCGCGGGCGGCTGAGCGGAGTACTTGATGCGCACGGTCACGACACCGGTGCCTTCCGGCACGGCTTCCACGGCGTTGGTGAGCAGGTTCATGATGGCCTGGTGGAGGAGCGGGGGGTCGACGGGGATGGGGGGCATGTCCGGGTCGGCGTCCACGATGATCGTGGCTTGTTTGGTCGTGCACGCGGGCTCGAGCAGCTGTGCGCACTCTTCGATCAGCGGCGTGAGTGCTGTCAGTTCGAGCTCCACGCGCCGTGGCCGCGAGAATGCGAGCATGTTGAGCGTGAGGCCGATGATGCGGTCGAGGTTGCGCTTGAGGATGGGCCAGCCACCGCCCGCGACCTTGAGGTCGTGCTTCTTGAGGCCCATCTCGACCACGTCGGCCCCGCCCCTCAGGCCCTGCAGCATGTTCTTGATGCTGTGGGACAGCGTCGCCACCGTTTCTCCCATCACCGCGAGGCGTTCGCTCTGGAGCTTCTGCTGGTAGAGGTCCGCGTTCGCCAGGGCCAGCCCGGCGTGCTGACCGATGGCGTTCAGGAGTGCCAGCTGTTCCTGCGTGAACGTGTAGTTCACGATCGAGGAGTCGATGTAGATCGCGCCGTACGTGGTATCACGGAACCGGATGGGCGAGCAGACCGCCGAGCGGATGTGGCCGCGCTGGACGCTGTCGCCCTTCGCGAACCTCGGGTCGGTCATGGCGTTGCTGGAGAGGACGCCCTCTCCCTTGGTGAGGGCGTGCTGGAGGATGGTGCGCGAGACGTGGATCTTCGCTTCTTCCGGGTCCAGCGGCGCTTCGCGGTAGCGCACGACGGCGGGCGTGAAGACGCCGAGCGCATCCGAGACTGTGACGCCCGCGCCGGCGGGGTTTGCGAGGGGGGCGGTGGACGCGTTCTGGGCCAGCATGATGCACCCGCGCTGGGCGCCGAACTCGCTGAAGACCAGGTCCATCAGCACTTCGAGGATGTCCGACCGGTTCATCACCCGCGTCGTGAGCATCGACGTGAGGCGGTAGATGACGCGTAGGTGCTCCACCGCCGCGGCCCGCGGGTCGGGGAGCGCGAGGATCATCGACTCGTCGTTTGCGCCGGCGCCTGGAGCGGCAGCGCCGGCGCTGGCGATGCCCTTGGCGGGCATGGCGCGCTCGATGGTGGATTCCATGCGCTGCGGGCCCACCAGACGGACCACATCAGGGCTCTTGGTTTCGCTCTGCCCGAATACCAGCAGCGTTTGCCCGACACGGATCTGGTCGCCCGCGCGGAGGCGGGTGCGGTCGTGGATGCGCTGGGCGTTCACGAACGTCCCGTTCTGGCTCTGCAGATCGCGGATGTACCAGACGCCCTCGTCGGGGGTCAGTTCCGCGTGGCGGCGCGAGATGGCGCTGTCGTCGAGCAGCAGCGCTTCGGACGACCGCCCGATGAGCTGCGGTTCGTGGTCCGGGAGCTCAAACCGGCGCCCCTTGTTGGGGCCCTGGATGATGGAGAGGACGAGCACGGCAGACAGTACGGGAGGCGCGGCGGAGTTGCCTCGCGGGTCTCTCGCTAACCTTTCTCATGACGATCACCGACACCATCGCTGCGTACGCCCGCGGCCCGGCCCTGGTCCGTGCCGCGTTTGCCGGCATCAGCCCGGCTCAACTCGATGCCAGGCCGGCGGATGGATCCTGGACCATCCGGCAGATCGGCGTCCACCTTGTGGAGAGCGACCTGGCCGCGACCCACCGGATGCGCCGCATCGCGGCGGAGGGCACTCCTCCGCTGATCATTGCGTACGACGAGAGCGCTCTCGCGAAGAACCTTTCCTACGACAAGGATGACCTCGCCCTTGTGCTGGACTTGTTCGACCTCAACCGGCGCTTCACGGCGGCGTGGCTTGGGAGGGTTTCGAGCGTGGAATTCCTGCGGTACGGCATTCACAATCAGCGCGGGCGGGTGACGCTCGCGGAGATGGTGGCGATGTACGTCGAGCACGTGGACCATCACCTGCGGTTTGTTCAAAGGAAGCGGGCTGCGCTGGGGGCGTGACGGGCTGCCCTTCTACTTGCCGCGAAGCAGTCTCGCGACTTCCAGGTAAGCGTTGCTGAAGCCTTCGGACCGGAAGAACTCGACCTGTGCCGTGGGCTTGCCGACGAAGGGGCGGAGCATCCAGCCCATCTGGATGCCGACAAATGCGTAGAGCACGATCCACGCCCAGAGCATCATCCCGTGGCGTTTGTCTTTGGCGCACAGGGGCCTGTACCAGCGCCACAGGATGCGCTGTGCCATGCACGTCGCGAGGGTGAACATGAGCGCGTTGGTCAGGATGGCGAAGCGGTGCGTGACGCCCGTCAGGTACACCAGGCGCGTGATCGGCGCCAGCGAGGCGAGCGTGAGGGTGAACGCGGCCTGCGCGGCGAGGATCGAACGGACGGCGCGGGGGAAGTCTTCACGCAGCCCTGCGAGCGTGTTGAGCACGAAGTACGCAGGGAGGCACAGGCCCGCCGTCACGAGCACCAGGAGGGGCATCTTGATCGCGGCGTACAGGCAGAGCAGGAGGCGGTCGGCGGAGTACAACGCGTAGGACCCCATGAACGCGCCGTAGAACGGGCCAGCCGTGAAGACAACGATCAGGAGGGTGTGTGCGGGCAGTGCTTCCCATTCCGCGCGGGAGAGGCGGGCGAAGAGCGAATCGAGTCGCTGTGTGAAGGGCGGGGTTGGCGCGGTTGTGGTGTTCATGCGCGGCGTTCACGCGTGGAACAGCGGGGGCACAAAGGATCGGGCGGGCGTCATGGGAGGTTCGTCGGAGCCTTTAGTCCGCGCCCAACAGCCGGGCGATCGCGTGAACCAACGAAAAGAAGAAGTTCCCTGAGCGTGGGCGGAACCATTCGAATGCGAGCCCCGGCTGTCCGACGAACGGCCTTAATATCCACCCCATCTGCGCGCCCACCAGCGCGTAGATCACGACCCACACCTTGAAGATTGCGCCCGCCGGGTCGCCCGACAGCTGCTCTTCACGGATGCGTCGGTCTCGGGCCGCCGCCGCTGCCGCGGCGAAGGCCGCGTCCTCCGGGTACTTCTCCCGCACGTTCTCGCGGGCGTGCTCCATGGCCTGGATGGTCTCGGGCATTTCCGGGTCTGTCATGGTCCCGCCACTTGTCCGCCTCAGATAGTCCGCGTCCGCCAGGAACTGCTGGTACCTGCGCAGGGCCCGGAGCAGGAACGCGAGGCTGATGCCGCCCGCGATCGTCAGCATCGCGACATTCAGCAACTGCATGAAGTGGTACGACTCGGTCGAGAATGTGAAGAAGGCGATGATCGGGCCCAGGCTCGCGGCGACGGCAAGGTTCACCACGATTGCGCCGACCAGCAGGCGGAGTGTGGCCGAGAAGGACAGGCGGCAGCCCACCAGGGAGTTGAAAACATACAGGGATGGGAACGTCACCACAAGCGTGCAGAAGAACAGCGCGGGCACTTTGACCATGCAGGCCACGACCTGCATGACCCCGTCACTGGCGTTGGGCTTTCCCCATGTGCGCAGCAGGGCGTACCAGCCCATGAAGAATCCATACACTGCGCCCAGCATGATCGCCAAAGGCACAAACGCGCCGAGAGGCAGGTCAAACCCGCCTGGCTTCACGGCGTCGTGGCTCGTCTTGGACCCGCGGAGGAGCGCGTCCAGCTGACTGATGAGGTTCTTCATGAGGCCTCCAGCGCCCCCCCGGGCCCAGAACGGGCAGCATACCACAAGACCCTACGCGGAACGCCGGACTTGGTTTCGCATGTGCTCACGCTCCCTTCCGACCTGGCGTCACATCTCTCCGTGATTCCCTACCTCACCATCTCAATTGTCGCGTTGTTGGCCGCGGCTCTGACGTTCTTCTCGGGCTTTGGCTTGGGGACGCTGCTGCTCCCGGCGTTTGCGATCTTCCTTCCGGTTGAGGTCGCCGTGGGCGCGACCGCCGTCGTGCACCTGGCCAACAACCTTTTCAAGGTTGCGCTGATGGGGCGGCATGCGGACCGCGCCATTACGCCGGTCTTCGCGGCAACGTCCGCTGCGGGTGCGCTGGTGGGCGCGTATGCGCTTACGCGGATTGTGGGGGCAGCGCCGCTGTGCTCGTACGCGGTCTTCGGGCACGCCTTTCACGTAACCCTCGTGAAGGTTGTCGTTGCCGCCCTCATGATCGGTTTCGCGATTCTCGACCTTACTCCCGCGACGAGTCGGTGGGGGCTGCCGCGCCGGTATCTGTGGATGGGCGGCCTGCTTTCCGGCTTCTTTGGGGGCCTTTCGGGCCACCAGGGCGCGCTCCGGAGCGCCTTCCTGGTGCGCACCAACATGCCCAAAGAGGCGCTTGTCGGCACGCGGGCTGTGTGCGCTGTTGCGGTGGATGCGTCGCGACTGCTTGTCTACTCCGTTGCCGCATTCATGATTACGGGTGGCGCTTCCCCAACGACGGGGGCGGCGGCGACAGCGCGATCCCTGCACGAGAGTGGGACGTGGCCTCTTGTTGCAGTGGGCTGCGGGGCCGCGCTTCTTGGGTCGCTGCTCGGCACGCGGCTGCTGAAAGAGGTCACCATCGTCGGCGTGCGCGCAACAGTTGCTGTTGCCTTGCTTCTGATGGGCGTTGCGGTGGGCGCGGGGCTGGTGTGATGCCGCGTCAGTCTGTCGGGCTGTGTTGCGGGATCAGTGTGGTGCGGGGTGTTCACCGCAGCGATTCGTACGACGCGGTGCGGTTGGTGCGCCGGGCGACTTCGCTGTGATAGCGCACGCCCAGCTGGGAGGCGTGCTGGGCGGCCCAGTCGGTCAGTCGGACGGGGTTGGGCACGGGTGAAGGGTGAGGCGAATCGAGCAGGCTCCGCATGAGGCCCTGCATCTCCTGGCGGGTGATGACGGTGTCGCGGAGGAACGGGTTCAGGCATCGGGCAACCGTCAGCGCGAGCGTGGGGGGCATGGGAAGGATGGGGCGGCGGATTCCGAGGATGCGGGCGAGGGTCTGGACCAGTTCGCGGAAGGTGAATCGCTCGGGGCCGACGGCGTCGGATTCCGTGTCGCCTTGCTGATCTGCGTGCGCGAGCATGAGACGTGCCATGTCGTCGACATGGAAGGGGCGGAGGGCGTACTGCCCATCACCGAAGACGCCGAAGACGGGGAGGTGGCGGAGGGTCCAGGCGATGTTGTTGATGAGGATGTCGTGGCGGCCGAACAGGACGCCGGGTCGGAGGATGGCGTGGGGCACACCAGAGTCGCGGAGCGCGTTCTCGACGAGGTGCTTGCCCCTGTAGTAGTCAAGGTCGTCGGCCTCTTGGCTGTGCAGGATGCTGACGTGGACGATGCGGCGGACACCGGCACGCTTCGCGGCGTGAAAGAGCGTGCGCGAGTTGCTGACAGCCTCGTTGAAGTTGAACAGCTTGTGGTTGAAGCGGACCCAGTAGGTGTTGTGAAGGACGTCCACGCCGCGGAGGGAGGCTTCGAGTGCGGCGGGGTCTTGGAACGCGAGCGGGCGGATGTCGAGCGCGGGGCCGAAGGGGTTGGGGCGGTTTGGAGAGTTGGTGATTGTGCGGACGCGGAGGCCGTTGGCGAGGAGGAGCTCGGTTAGGGAGCGGCCTGTGTAGCCGAGCGCGCCGGTGAGGGCGTGGAGGGGGGTATGGGGGTGAGGAGGTGTGTCGTGAGAAGAGGGCATGGGTCCTCCGTCGGCGGAGGGTAGGCAATAGTTCTTGAAGTTTCAAGTATTGATGAAAATACCTCGTTTCGAGAGCGTTTATTGGTCAAAACGACCGCGTTTTCGGGCTTGTTTGCGGGTTGTGGTGGTGCGGTCTTGCATCGCCTTCTCGAGGATCGCGGCGACCTTCGCGGCGGCGGTGCAGCCGGGCTTGGCTGGGGTGCGTGCGGCGAGGCGGGCGTAGTCGAGGGCGGTCTTGCCTTCGGCGGAGCGGGCGTGGGGGTCGGCCCCGTGCTTGAGGAGCGCGCGTACGAGGCGGTCGTCGTCGTAGCGGCGGACCATGAGGGGCGTGGCGTTGTGGGGGATCAGGCGGTGGGGGGATTTCTTGAGGCGCTGGTTGGGGTTGGCGCCGAGTTGGAGGAGCATGATGGCGGTGGTGTCGTGCTTGTACTCGTCGGTGCAGTAAGGGTCGCCGAAAGCACGCTGCTTTCTCAACATCCATGCGACGTTTCGTGCGTGCAGTCGTAGGGCGATCCACAGGGGTGAGAGGCCTTCGCTGCCGAGTTGGTCGACTTTCCACCCGCGATTGAGCCAGAACACCAGTTGAGCGCGTTCGCTGGCAGTGCTGTCTTCTTTCCAAAATCCGGTTTCTGCAATGCGGAGCAGCGGGCTCTCATGGGGCTCTATCGCGCCGACACCAAACATGCACTGCAAGTGTTTGGTCGTGGTGCGACCGTCCTTGAGGAGGCGGTCCCAGACGGAAGCGCCGTTCCGTGTGGCGGCATTGGGATCGGCACCGGCGGTTAGCAGAAAGCGGAACAGCGGTATCTCAGCAGCCCCGATCGAGTGAAGCACGGACTCTCCCAGTTTCGTCACCGCCGCGACATCCGCGCCCGCATCGATGAGTGCCCGTGCGTCTCGAACAGATGCCGTGTAGCACAAGTTGTGCAGCATCGTTTCGCCGGTCTTGGGGTCGCGCCACTTGGCATCGCCGCCGCGCGCGAGGTACTTGCGTGGTTCGTAGAACTCAAGGTCGTCGGGCGGGTTTGAGTGCTTCATCACTGCGGCCTTTTGGCCCTTTGGTATGGCGACCCAATTCCCTTTGTTGAAGCCACCAACCGCTTCGATGTCCCCTTCCGCCCAGCCTGTCGTGACGCCGAGGGCGGTGTTGGCACGGAGGGACGCGGCGAAGCGGGTCTTGGGGAGGCCGTTGATGGTGAGGAGGAGGGTGGTTGCGTACGCAAGCGCATAGACGGCGGCGAGGAGTTGGTCTTCGGGCGCGTTGCCGGCATTGTCGTCACGCCAGCCGAGACGTTGCCAGGCTTGTTCGAGTTCGGGGATGGCGTGGAGGCCTTTGGGGAGGGTGTAGCCCTTTTGGTTGACGGGCCAGGCTCGTGCTTCATCGGCGCCAAAGGACTCGGAAGCGGGGGCGAGGGTCGTCCAGCCGGAGACGGAGGTCATGGCGGGGTTGAGTTCGGAGGGTGTCTCGAACCAGAGGAGCGCGAGCGGGGGAGGGGCGTGGTGGCGAGTGAGGTTTTCCATCCATGCGACCCAGCGGGTGAGGGCTTTGTCCCACGGGATGTCGCGGCAAGCTTTGACGTTGACCTTCGGGCACTTGCGTTCGAGCGTGGTCTGCACGAGGCGCATGCCGGTGGTGAATGTGGGTTTGGACTTGAGGAGTTGTTTGGCGAGGGAGCGTTGGAGGGTGAAGGGGTCCATGAAGGGATGGTACTGGAAAGTTGGGCGCGCGGTGCGCAGACGTGATGGGAGTGAGGAGGCACCGAGGCACTCGGCATCGAGGCATCAAGGCGTAAAACCCATACCGGTGTTGTGCTGGACGGAGCCGCCTTTGGGGACGGTGAGGGTGGTCCAGGGGAGGTTGTGCTTGGCGGCGAGGGTGCGGGCGAGGAGGGTGACTTGGCCTGTGTGGTAGGCGGTGTGGGACAGGGAGCGCGTGAGGGCGAGGGCGAGGGTGTGGGGTTCGCCGCGGATGGTGAGGGTGCGCCCCCCGGTCATGTCAGCGTCGGTAAGGGGGGCGAGGGTTTGTTCGAGGGTGGTCCAGCCGGCGAGCCAGTGGGCGTCGAGTGCTGCGCGGCCTGAATCATCGTTTGCGTAGTCGTCGATGAATTCGGAGTCGCGGTTGCGCCAGGGCTTTTCGCCGTCGGTGGTGAAGGGGTCGGTCCAGCGCGAGCGGAGGTTGCCGGCGACGTGCTTCATGATGATGGCGATGGAGTTGGTGTGTGGGTCGAGTAAGGTGCGGAGGAGGGGCCAGGGGAGTTGCGCGGCGGCGCGTTCGGTGAGGGAGCGGTAGCGGCGGAACTCGGCGGTGAAGGCGGGGAGGAGCATGGGTGTTGGAGTGAAAGGGGTGACGAGGTGCTAAGGTGAGGGAATGTACGGCGTGCGGCTGCATTGGCGAGCAGAGATAATGTCTATCCCCGGACGCTCCGCTTGAGAGGGAGAAGGACGAGCATGATTGGCATTGTCTTTGTGCGCGGGATCAATGTGGGCGGCAAGAACATGCTCCCGATGGCGGAGCTGCGCGCTGTGTGCGAGCGGGCGGGGCTCTCGCGCGTGGCAACGTATATCCAGAGCGGGAATGTGGTGTTTGAGGGCCCGGCCAAGGTGGTGCGGGGCGCGGCGGCGGCAATCACGGACGGGATCGAGAAGGCGCGCGGGTTTCGGCCTGTGGTGGCCGTGCGGACGCTGGAGGAAGTGGGGGGCGTGCATAGCACGAGGGCATTTCCAGATCAGGAGCGGATGGAAGGAGACAGGTTGCTGGTGATGTTCCTCGCGGAGAAGCCGAACGGGGGCGCGGCGAAGGTTGTGGATGCGATGAACACCGGGCCAGAGCGGGTGGTGCTCAAGGGGCGGGAGGTGTTCATGTACTTTCCGAATGGGGTGGGGAAGTCCAAGCTGTCATTCCCTGCGCTGGAGCGTGCCGTCGGCGCGGGGACCAGCCGGAACTGGAACACCATCGGGAAGATGATCGAGATGGCGGAGGGGCTTGAGTAGGGCTGCGCGCAACGTCAGGAGCATGCTCCGCCGCCGAAGACGCGGATGAGGGCGGTGATGTCGTCGGTATCGGGGAAGAGGCCGTCGTTGTTGAAGTCGATGTCGCCGCAGGTCCCCGATGGGCAGGGGGCGCCGCCGAAGACGGCGATGTAATCGCGGATGTCGTCGGTGTCGGGGAAGAGGCCGTCGCCGTTGAAGTCGATGGAGTCGCAGCCTGGGGTAAAGATGACGGCGAGGGTGCCGTTCACGATGGGCGCGTCGTACCCACGGATGGCAATGTTGTATTCCTGGCCCGCGGTGATAGGGATGTTGGCAAGGCGCGTGCCGTAACCGCACCCGGGGGTATCGTCGGCGCAGGCGTCGAAGGAACCGATGAAGCACTCGCGCCGGAAGCCCAGGAGTGTGTCGGGCTGTGCGCCTGCGACGCCGGTGTCGCTGTTGCAGGTGCTGAACGTTGCGGTGCCGTTCTGGGTGGCGTTCCAGCGGATCCAGATATCGTCTCCGCTGGGTGTGAAGGGTGAGCAGCCGCCCCACGGGCCGTCGAGGTCAGAGAATGTGGTGTCGTAGGTGTACAGGTTGACGCCCGCCTGCGGGAAGATCTGGCGGTCCTGGGCGAACGCGCAGGTGTACCCGAGAGCGCGCACGTTGATTGTCGTTGGCGCCACAACCCTATCACCGATGGGCGTTGTTGCTCGCACGATAACCCCGCGGGGGCCGACCGGGATGCTGCCAATGGCGAATCGGCCTTCCCACACGTTGTCGAACAGGTGTGTAAACACCACGTTGTTCGATCCCCCCACGCTGCTCGCGTCCATCGCGACGGACGCCACAGGCCCGGTGACAAAGACGTCCAGGGCAGGGAAACTATCCAAGGTTTGGTCTGTGTCGGCAGGAATGATCATGCTCGTGGGCGTGAACCCGCCCGGCGTGCGGCCGTTGACCACGAGCGTCGCGAGGCCGCCGGTCATCGCGCCCGTGCGCGTCACGCTGAAGTTGTTCGCGAAGGTGGCGTCGTACTCGGTCACGGCGATGTAGTACGTCGCGGCGGTGGGCCCGGGAGCTGCGCCACTGAAGGAGCCGTCGCGCCCGTCGTTGGGGACCGGCGCGGTCTGGCCCGGGGCGGTGGTCGGGTTGACGCGTCCTGGAGCCGCTGGGTTCGTGATGCCGAACGTGAGTGCGGAGAAGTACTCCGCGCCGTCGTCGTCGTCGGTCGCGATGAGCGTGCCGTCCGCGGCGAACAGGCCGATCTCGGTGTCGTACGCGATTGTGTTCCATGTAAAGATGTCGAGCAGGCGGTGAGGGTCGGCGACGCGGGGCAGCGTGACGGAGTACCAACGCACCGGGTTGTCCGGCGTCACGATGACCAGCTGCTGGAGGGATCGATCCGCCACATTGTCGAAACGGCCGAGGTCCGCGTCGACTATCGGCTGGGCTGAAGCGGCGTGGACGACGCCGAGAACCGTTGCGCAGAGCGCAGCACGGGAGACCCGGGAAAAGCGCGTGAACATTTCTGCCTCCACTCTTGGCCACACTCAATCGCCCGCACATTCTGATCGGAAGGGCAGAGCGTTGCAGGGTCAGTCTACCCGGAAGCGGATAGTTGCGGCGAAAAATCCAGAAAAACAACCGACCTGTATTCGCGGGTGCACCCTACGTCCTGTATTCTCGCGGCTGCCGCCGCCCTGGCGCACCATGCCCGGTGCACGAATGCGGCGGAAGGGCTCCGCCAATCATCGTTCATGCACACGGTCCGCCCGCGAAGACCGAGAGCAGGGACTGGATGTCCTGCGTGTCTGGGAAAAGGGTGTCGTTGTTGAAGTCGATGTCGTTGCAGCCTGGAACCGGGTCTGTGCTGCAAGGACCGCCGGCAAAGACGGTCAGGAAGTCTGTGATGTCCTGCGTGTCCGGGAAGAGCGTGTCGTTGTTGAAGTCGATCGAGTCGCACCCGGTGGGCGGGGTGATAACGGTGAGCACCTCCGACGACATGGCGGGGCAGGCGAAGGTGTTGCCCGCGGCGTTGGAAGCGAGCATGGCGGCGGTCTGGTTGGTGCTCAGGGCTTCAACGACGGCAAGCGACTCGGTATTGACCGTCGTGAGTTCGCCGCTGACGACGCGGGTGAAGTTGCCACCACCCACGGTCGTCTGTTCGTTGATCGTGAGGACAGAGAGCGTGGAGCCGTCCGCGCTAAGAGAAAGGCCAACGGGCAGGCGCGGGAGCGGGATGGTGCTCGTCTGGGAGAACGTTGTGGTGTCGAGGACACCGATGCTGGAGGGCGTGCCGAAGTTGAGCACGAAAGCACGGCTGGAGTTGGGGAGTGCGAGCGTGTCGAACGGCTGGTCGCCGGTAGTGATGGTGCCCGCGACTGCGAAAGGATCGGTCGGGCTCGGGCGGCGGAGGACAATGACGGCGTCTGCGTCGCGGTCCGTCACCAGGAGTTCATCGCCCTCGGGGGACCAGGAGACGCGCGTGATAAATGTTCCCAAGGGTGTGAACGTCTGCACCACTGACATGGTGGAAGTGTTCACGATGTCGAGTCTGTCGTTGAACCCGCCCGCGACGGCGAGGAGGGCACCGTCGGGGGAGAGGGCGATCTGCGAGACTTGCGAGTAGGCGTAGCCGACGCTGCCCATGTCGCCGGTGGCGGTCAGGCCGCCCACGAACGTGTTGGTCGCGAGGTTGAGCTTGCGGACGCCGTCGCCGCCCGCGAGCTGGCCAAGATAGGCGAACGTGCCCGCGGGGTCGATCTCGACCTGCGCGATGCGCGTAGCGCTCGCGACGGGCGTGGTGGTGCCGGCGGCGAGGTTGGCGACGCTGACGCTGAAGCCGTCGAGGTTGACGCCGACAGCTTTGGACCCGTCAGGGGTCACTTCAATCTCACCCGGGCGGGCGTCCATGGGGGCGTATCGGAGCAGGCTGCCGGTCGCGGTATCAAAGATGGACATGTTGCGGCTGTAGAGGTTGCTGCTGACGGCGACCGCCCCGCTGGCGGAGAGTGCGCCGCACCGCGACACGTCGCCTTCGGGTCCTGGGCCGGAGCGTGCGTGGAGGAGCAACGCGGGCGTGGTGTCGGTGTCCATCACGACCATGTCGTCCGCGAAGGTGGGCCATGAGGCGAGGACGGCGCGGTCGGCGGTCGGGCTGGCGGCGCCGCGCGTGCAGGAGACGGCGTCGTTGGCACGGGCGAGGAGGTTGCCGGTGGCGAAGTCGATGATCGCGCCCGAAAAGCCGATGCCGATGACGCGTGTGCCCGCGGCGTTAAGGGTGAGGTCTTCCAGGTTGGCGGTGTTGAGCCCTGCGCCGAAGGTGTCGGTCGTGAGGTCAAGCACCCGGGCGGAGTTCTGGAAGGCGATGACGGCTTTAGTACCAGTGCCATTGAGGACGATGGGCCCGTTGGCCCACGTGCTGCTGCCCGGGCTCTGGATGACTCGGCTCACGGTCAGTGTGGCAGGGTTGATGATGGTGGTGATGCCGTTGGAGGTGGCGTGCGACACCGCGATAACAGAGCCATTCCCGGCGACAGCTGCGCCGGCGGGGCTCGCCTGCGTGGGGATGTCTGTCCGCGTGCCGGTGGTGTAGTCGATAACGGAGACAAGCGAGTTGAACCGCCCCGGGAACACGATGCGCGTGGAGTCCAGGAACTTCACGGGGTCAGGAAAGCTGAGATCCACCACGCCGGACTCACCGCCGAAGGAGACGGTTTGGGTGTATCCAGGCGTTGCGATGCTGCGGTCCTCCGCGAGTGTGGTGAGGTTGATGACGCGGAGCGTGCTGTCCATCACGCAGCCTACCAGTACGGAAAGGCCGTCGGGCGTGACATCCACCGTCCCTGGTCCGTCGCCGGTCGCGATGTTGGTCTCGACTCCGGAAGCAACGTCGATGAAGCCGACCTGGTCCTGCGTGTAATACGCCACAATCAGCCGTGTGCCATCGGCGGTGATGTCCATAGCAATGGGGATTTGCCCAGCAAGGGGGTAGATCTGGATAGGAGCATTGGTTGCAGCGTCGTACCGGATGATGTTTCGGGTCAGGCGGTGCAGGATGAAGTAGGAAGCGCCGGACGGGTGGTACTCCACATCCTGCGGGACATCGGCCTCGGGCGCGGTGCCGATCGGCAGGTCGTTGGGAGTGCCGACGCGGCTCGTGAACGGGTCGGCAGGTGAGGCAAGGTCCAGGCCGACGCGGATCGTGGCGGTAGCGGGCGCGGTGACGACAATGGCGGATTGGTCGGCATCGGGAGAATCTTGGTAGCCCACAACACGCGCGGTGGCGTCGGAGCTGTCGCACCAGACGTATCGCGCGAGGTCCGCCGGGATGCCCGCCAGCGCTGGGAAGGCTGGGAGGGCGAGGATCGCGAGAGCGCGGGTTCCGGTGGTACGCATGTGCTGGCCTCCAGGGGCAACGGAAAAGAGGAATGGGCCGTCGCGGGCACCCCGCCCCCCGTACGGCCATGAAACAACAACCTACCGGGGGACGCCGGGCAGGTCAAGACAGTCTGCATGATTGTCTGGAGAAAGTGAGAGTGAAGGCGGGATGAAGGGCGTGCGTTCAGGTGCAAGATCCGCCCGCGAAGACGCGTAGCAGGGCGGCGATGTCGTCCGTGTCCGGGAAAAGAAAGTCCCGGTTAAAGTCAATGTCTGTGTTGCAGGGTGGGTCCGCGGGGGCCTGCCCGCCGCAGACACCCCCGGCGAAGACCGAGAGGAAGTCTGCTATGTCCTGGGTGTCCGGGAACAGCGCGTCGTTGTTAAAGTCGATGCTGTTGCAGGTGGCGGCGTCCAGCGTGATGAACGCGATGCCGCGGATGGCGGTGGTGCTGTCCGCGAGTTGCACAATTGCGAAGAGGCGCTGATTATCGGTGAAGGTCACGCTTCCTTCGGCGACATTGGCCAGGTAGACACCGTCGTCCAGCAGCCCGTTGGCGTCGAGGTCCACCGGATCGCCCGCGCGCACGAGCACACGTTCACCCGCGAGCACGATGGCGTCGTCTCCGGTGCTGGTCCGGGCAGCGAGCGCGAGCTGCCCCAGGCTGTTCACGCTCGCGCCGACAAAGCCCAGGGAATACGACGTGTCGTCGAACGTGCGCGTGTCGCCGGGGATGATGGGATCGCCGGTCTTGTAGAAGACAGTGTTGTCGAGGGAGGCCCAATCCTGGGTGTCGGCATTGCTGCCCAGAAGCGCCCAGTGTGAGCCGTCGCGCGATATCGAGTAGCCCCAGAGCTGGGGTGTGAGGGATTCGATGGGGAACGTGAACACAGAGCCCGGGAGCACTGCGCCTTCCTGCGCGATGACAACGCCGTTCACCATAGCGAGCTCGTCGGTCGCGGTGGGCCCGTTGAGCCTGGCCCGAACAAGGCTTGCCGAGCCTGCCTGATCTCCCGTGCATTGGTCGAACACAAAGGAAGTGATGGTCTGGGGAGGGCTGAAGAACTGCGACGTGGGCGAGGTGACCCCCGATCGCGCGAGCACGAGGCCGGATGTGGGCGAGGATGTGCGGAGCCATGCCTGGCCGCTGGCAGAGCCTCCGAGTGTGACTCGGAGCAACGCCGATCCGTTGGACGAGAACGTGGCGGTGTCGATAACTCCGCCATAGAGAACGCCCGTGGCAAGGCCGGGCAGCGGCTGACCCTCACGGGCTATCTCCGTGTAGGCTCCCGAGTTCCAGCGCACGGCGAAGGCGTCGTCGGTCGTGGCGCCCGAGAGGCTGCCTGTGAACAGGACCATCCCGTCGTCGGTTACCGAAAGGGTTGGGTTCAACGCGTCGTAGGTGCGGGCGGGGACATAGGAAGCGGAAAGCGTGCGGGCGAGCAGGTCGGTACCGCCTTGGGAAAGGGCTGTACCGTGCACGATAGCGACGCGGTCGTTGGCGCCGGACCTGCACCACGCGACCAACGCCCAGTGCGCGCCGTCCGGGCTCACCGCGCTGTGGATGAAAGAGGTCGTTGTACTAAAGCCGGGTCGGTACACCCAGCCGGACGCGCCGGGGACCGTCGCGGACGCAGAGTTTGCAATGTTGGAGCAGAGAACCCTGGGTACTCCCGCGACCGCGCCGGGAATGGCGAGGAGTGCGATCACCAGTGCGGCGTGTCGGGTGAGTTGCATATCGCGTCCTGATCTCGGCGGGGGCCGACACTGGTTGATATGAACGGGCGGAGCTATTCGCACGAGCCGCCAGAAAACACGCGGAGCAGGGAGTCGATGTCCGTGGTGTCGGGGAAGAGCCCATCGTTATTGAAGTCAATATCGCCGCACTGGCCTGGCCCCGTGGGGCAGGGGCCGCCCGCGAAGACGGAGAGGAAGTCGGCGATGTCCTGGGTGTCCGGGAACAGGCCGTCGCCGTTGAAGTCGATGGGATCGCACACGGCAGGGGGCGGGCTGACGAGCGAGAAGTTGTCGTAGCGGTGGCCCGGTGTCGTGAAGTCGTACAGGCCGACCAAGCCCAGGAAGTCGCCGCCGGGTGTATATGTCGTTGCAGGAGTGATCGCGCCGTTGGTGTAGACCGAGTATGTTCCGTTTTCGGCGCGGACGCGTACGTGGATAGTGTCGCCCTGCGAGAACTGCGGAGCCGAGGGCGCGAGAAAGCTGGAGAAGATGCCGTTGGCGACCTGATGGAAGTAGTAGCCCGTGCCGGTGTGGGAGTTGCCACCGATGACCAGGAGTACGGCGTTGCTCCCCGTTGCATCGCTGTGGAGCCAGATGCCGCCGTCGGACGCGGCGATGACGTCGACATTCAGCTCAAAGTTGCCAACGACGAACGGGAGGGTGGAGAGCGTGCAGGGAGCGTTGGAGGGCTGCATGGCGTCATAGCCGCCCGCGTTGCCGGTCCAGTCCCCGCGCTGGTTCTGCCACTGCGCGCTGGGCCCGGTGTTGAAGTCGTCGAAGAAAGTGACGTCCGCTCGTGCGGCGCACGCGACGAGAAGCACCGCGGCAAGGGTGGTGGGGCGGGCGAGCATGGGGACCTCCGAATCGGGGAAGCGACACCAGATTACACGAACCGGGGATTCTGTCAATTGTCCCCGTGACGGGGGATGACCAATGTTTCAGCGCTCCCGCGTGGCAGAAGGTCTATTGCGAACAGTGACGCCCGCTCCAGGCCTTCCAAGCCGGTGCGCGATTGGCGGGGGCTTGGTCATGTGCAGGGACCGCCGGAGAACACGCGGAGGAGGGCGGAGATGTCGTCGGTATCCGGGTACAGAGAATCGTTGTTGAAGTCGATGTCGGTGTTGCAGGCAGGGTCGGAGGGGAGTTGACCGTCGCACACGCCGCCCGAAAAAACGCTCAGGAAGTCGGTAATGTCCTGGGTGTCGGGGAAGAGGGTGTCGTGGTTGAAGTCGATGGAGTCGCAGGTTGTGTGGGTAATCGTGACGGTCACTGCTGTCGGGGAATATCCGACCGCAACCTGGACCTCGGGGTCGCTGCCGAGGAGGACGACCGAATCAAACGTGCCGATCCTGGTCTGCGCGCTCGCGATGGTCCACGTCGTTCCGATGGTTGGTATGAATTCCGCGGGGAACGCAACCTCGAGGGTTCCGTGCAGGCTCAGCGTTCGCCAGCAGTCGATGGATGTGCGGTCGTTCGGCCCAGGGCCGTCGATGCGGACGCGTGTGCGCGTGTTGGGTGAGAAGTTCGCTGATCCGCGCAGCTGGAGCCTGCCGGACCCTGCCGCGCGCTGGTTGGCGTCGAGCAGGACACTCCCGAAGTTGGACGTGCCAAGGAAGTCCACAGCGACCGCGCCGTTGCCCTCGATGGTACCGCCGGAGAGCGTGGAGTTGGCCGGCACATTGAGGGTGCTGGTCGGCTCTGTGGGGCTTGTGAGGCGGACCACGCCGGTGGCGGTCTGGACAAGGGTGTTGATCGTGCTGCCCCACGACGCAGACCCGGCCGCGCTCCCGATCGAAATCAGGCTGTTGTTCACGGTTGAAACGTGCACGCCGGACGAGGTGTTGGGCATCACGGTGATGGTGCCGTTGTTCGTGAACGTGCCGCCCCCCGCGGCCGCGTTGAAGTCATGCGAATACCAGTTGATCACGCCGTTGTTGACCAGCGTGTGGCCCGCGAAGGTGCTGGAGCCGTTGTAGTAATCGAGTTCGCCGTTGTTGACCATCGCGCCCTGCAGCGTGCAGCCGTTGAGGTTCCCGAGTACGCCGGTGTTCGTCAGTGTCTTGCCGGGGGCGATGGTGATGCTGCTGCAGACCCAGCGGGTCAGCCCGCCGCCGGTGACGTGGAGGGTCGTGTCGTCGGCGACGGTGATCGTGCCGTTGAGCCGCCAGTCGTTGGTGTCTGTCGTGGTGCCGTTGAACGGCCCGCGGATGGTCGACGAGCTGAAGTCAAAGCCGTCGCTGGTGGGGCTGGTGGACCACGTGGCGGACGCGGTGCTGGTGATGTCGCAACCGCCAAAGGTGAACCCGGTGCCGTTCGTGGCGTTGTTGCGCACACTGCCGGTCGTGCGGAAGGAGACGCCGCTGAAGTTCGCGCCGCCGTTGCCCGCCCACATGGTGCCGTCGTTCACAAGCGAGTGGGCGGCGGTAGCGGAGAACCCGCCGGAGGTAATGGTGCAGGTGGCGCCCGCCGCGTTGGTGTAGGTTCCGCCGTCGAGGCGGACGGTGCCCCCCTGGTTGATGACGCCAGTGTTCAGGAAGGTGCCGCTGGTGGGGTGGGTGTGCGGCCCGATGATGTTCAAGGTGCCGGCATTTGTCAGCGTCTTGCCCGGCGCGATGGTGAAGGACGGCCCCACCCACCGGTACGCGCCGTTGCCACTGAAGTTGAGGGTCGTGTCCTCAGGAAAGGTGATCGCTCCGTCGAAGCGGAAGCCGCCATCGTTGGCGGTAGAACCGGTGAAAGTGCCCTGCAAAGAGCAGTTGAAGAAGTCCATGCCGTTGCCTGTGTTGCCGGCGCCGGTGTTCCACGTGCCGGAGCTGGTAATGGCGCACGAACTGAAGTTGAGGTTGCCCGCGGCTTCCGAGAGGACGGTGCCGGTGTTCTGGAAGACAATGCCGTTCATCGCGTTGCCCGTGCTCGATCCGCGGAGGAGGCCGTGGTTGACGAGCGTGTGCGGCGCCGTCGCGGTGAACACGCCGCTGGAGAGTGTGTAGACGCCCGTTGCGCTGTTGGTGTAGGTGCCACCGTCGAGGCGCACGTTGCCCCCCTGGTTCACGATTCCAGTGTTCACGATCGCACCGCTGGTGGGGTGTGTGTGCGGGCCGATGATGTTCATGGTGCCCGCGTTGGTGAGCGTCTTGCCCGGCGCGATGGTGAACGTCGGCCCGACCCAGCGGTAAACGCCGTTACCGCCGATGTTCAGCGTCGTGTCTTCCGGGAATGTGATCGTGCCGTTGAAGCGGATGCCGCTGTCGTTCGCGGTCGTTCCGGTGAACACGCCTTGCAGGGAGCAGCCGTTGATGTCCATGCCGTTGCCGATCGTTCCCGCGCCCGTGTTCCAGGTTCCGGCGCTGTGGATTTCGCAGCCGGAGAAGTTCAGCCCGCAGCCCGCGAGCGTGCGGATCGTGCCGTTGTTGTGCACCACCCAGTTGGGGAACGCCCCGGAGCCGGTGTTGGCGCCCGAGGTGACCGACTCCACGACGGCGCCGGAGTTGTTGGTGAGCGTGCATGTGCCGGACCAGGGCTGGCCGGGGGCGGGGATCATGTCGAAGGAACCTCCGCCGTTGGACAGCGTGCCAAAGTTGTTGAAGGTAATGTTGCCGACATTGGTGCCGTTGCCGCCGCCAAAGTCGGTGAACGTGCCCGTGTTGTTGATGACCGTGGAGTGGATGCTGTTCCCGATGAGACCGCGAGCGATGAGCGCGGAGCCCTGGTTGTTCAGTGTTCCGAATGACTGCGTGCCCGCGCCCAGGCGGAGCAGGCCCCCCACGGGGTTCAGCACACTCAAGGTCGCGGCGTCCTGGAAGCACGTCACGTCGAACCCATTCAGGTTGACCGCACCGGACGGGAATGCGGGCGTGGGCGTGTTGCTGCACCACTGCGCACTCCAGTTATTCAGGAGGACGTGGTCGCTGGGCCCACCGCAGACAGAGCCTGTATCCCGGATGGCGAACCAGTCGAATGGCTGGCCGGGGGTCGAGGGGGGCGCTGCGCCGGTGAAGACTTGTGCCGCAGCCTGGCCCGCAAGGGCGGCAAGAACGATCGCGGGGCTGAGGGAGGAAGGGACGCGGAACAGCGGGCGGACCATAAGACACTCCTTGGGGCAGCCGGCGGGGCGTGCACCATGGAGGTAGAGTGGTGGACCACTTCGCTGACAGAAAGCGGCTCGGAATTCGGCCTTTATTGCGGGCTTCCAGGTCGCTTATGCCACTACAAGCAGGGGCCGCCGCTGAACACCGACAAGAGCGAGCCAATGTCGGTTGTGTCCGGGAACAATGAGTCGTTGTTGAAGTCGATGT
>CALLYM010000214.1 GCA_937858155.1 uncultured Phycisphaerales bacterium
CCACCGAAGCCGCCGCGTCCGCCACCGCCGGCCTCACGGGGCTTCGCCTCATTGACGGTCAGGTCGCGCCCGTCAACGTTCTTGCCGTTGAGGGCGGCCATCGCGGCCTTGGCGTGCTCGTCGTTGCTGAACTCGACGAAACCGAAGCCGCGGGGGCGGCCGGTCTCGCGATCCATGACGAGGGATGCGGAGGACACGTCGCCGTGCTGGGCGAACAGGTCGCGCAGCTGGGACTCGGACGTGTTGAAAGAGAGATTGCCAACGTACAGTTTCATGATGATCCCATCATGCCCGAAAGACTGAGCTAAACGATGCTTGGACTCGGGCGGAGAAAGCGTCGGGAGACCTGAGGGACTCGACCGACGGGGCCGGGGCCTGAGCAGATATCGGAACACTTTAGGGCCCCACCACTCCCAGGTCGAGCGGGGCCAGCGGGACACGGATTGTGATTGAGACTCAGTCTCAACAACCTATACTGGCGTCCTTGGCTTCCGAATCCACCCCAACCCCGAGCCTGCTAACACCCCTTTCCTCGCTGAAAATCGGGGAGGTAGCGTTCGTTCGCGAGGCGTTTGTGGAGCCTGCAGACGCCGCATACCTGCGTGCCATGGGCCTGCGGCCGGGTTCGCAGGTGCGTGTCTGTCGCTTGGGGGAGCCGGTCATTGTGGAAGTCTCGGGGTGCGGGCTTTCGGGATGTGGATCTGGCGGTGGCCAGGCCGGGGGGTGCGGCTGCCGCATCGGGCTTTCGCGCGAGATAGCCCGCAAAGTCATGGTTGAACCAGTGGGTTCTTGAGGCGGCAAGCGATGCCCGACCCATTTTCCCCTATCGCCGTTCCCGACGCCTCTGCGAGCGAGGAAAGGCCGTCCCTGCGTGTCGCGCTGATCGGCAACCCCAACACCGGGAAGACGACGCTCTTTAACCGCCTGTGCGGGCTGCGCCACAAGACTGGGAACTTCCCGGGCACGACACAGGAAGCGCGCGTGGGCGTCGTGGGGAACACGGGCGGCAACCGCATCGAGCTCATCGACCTGCCCGGCATTTACTCGCTGGAACTGGAACAGAGCGAGGCCGAGGTCTGCCGGCGCGTGCTGGCCGGGACGCTCGCCGCGCCGGGGCACGCGGCGCGCGAGCCTGATGTGGTGTGCGTGGTCGTCGACGCGACCAACCTGGAACGCAACCTCACGCTCGTGGGCGAGGTGCTGCGCCGGCGCCTGCCCACGGCCGTCGCGCTCAACATGATCGACCTGGCGCGGAAGGCGCACCTGGACGTAGACCCGGGCGCGCTCGCTCAGCAGCTGGGCTGCGATGTCGTCGCGTGCGCGGCCCGGTCGGGCGAGGGGGCGCAGTTCCTGTCCGCCGCGCTGCCCGCGGCCCGCATCCCCAACACGTCGCCCCCGGGAACGCAGGCGGGGCTGGAGACGTGGGCAAGCGATTCCGTATCCCTCGCGATGGCCGCGACGCACAAGCAGCGTGGGCGGACGGGCGTCAATGGCGCGGCCCAGGCGATGCGTGCCCGTACCGACGCCATCGACAACATCGTCACGCACCCTGTGCTTGGGCTGCTGGTCTTTGGCGTCGTCATGTTCGCCCTGTTCTGGGCGATTTTCAGCCTCGCGCAGGTGCCGATGGGCCTCATCGAGGGCGTCTTTGGCTGGCTCACGTCTCACGCGAAGAACCTGCTGCCGCCGGGTATCTTCAGCGACTTTCTCACGGGCGGCGTCATCGCGGGCATCGGCGGGGTCGTGGTCTTCCTGCCGCAGATCGTGCTCCTGTTCTTCCTGATCTCGCTCCTGGAAGACACGGGGTACCTCTCCCGTGCGGCGTTCCTGGTGGACCGGTTCTTGCGTCCGTTCGGCCTGTCGGGCTATGCGTTTGTTCCGCTGCTCAGCAGCCACGCCTGCGCGCTGCCGGGGATCATCGCGTGCCGGGGCATCCCGGACAAAAAGGAGCGCCTTGCCACGATCCTCGTCGCGCCGTTCATGTCGTGCTCGGCCCGCATCCCGGTGTACGTGCTGCTGACCACGCTGCTCTTCCCCCATTCCCCCGCGCGGCAGGCCCTGGCATTCATCGCGTGCTATGCGCTTGGCGCGGGCGCGGGGCTGCTCAGCGCGGTGATCGCGCGCCGGACGATCCTGCCAGGGAAGGGACGCCCGATGGCGATGGAACTGCCCACATACAAACGTCCAGCGGTGATCAACGCGGTGCTCACGTCCTGGGACCGTGCCCTGGTATTCCTCAAGAACGCGGGCACCAACATCCTTGCGATTTCCATCGTGCTGTGGTGGCTCTCCGCGTACCCCCACCTTCGCGTGCTGCCCACGCAGGCCGTGCAGCTGCGCACCGAGGTGGCAACGCTCATCGACCAGCGGGCCCTGGGCACCAACGAGGTGTATGTCGCCGGCACGCCCCGCCCCATCGACGAGGTGATTGAGCTGAAGAACCAGGAGGCCGATTCGATTGAGGCCCGCGCCCAGGTCGCGCACTCCTTCGCCGGGCGTCTGGGGCGCGGCATCCAGCCCGTGTTCGCGCCGCTGGGGTACGACTGGCAGCTCTCTGTTGGCGTCCTCACGAGCTTCGCCGCCCGCGAGGTCTTTGCGAGCACCATGGGCATCATCACCGTGGGCAGCGAGGACACGGAGGACGCGGGCGTGATCCAGAGCATCGGGGCTGCCACGCGTGACGACGGCGTAACGCCGGTCTTTACGCCCGCAGTTTCGTGGAGCCTCCTGGTCTACTTCGTCCTCGCCATGCAGTGCCTGCCCACGCTCGTGATGACCGCCCGCGAGGGTGGCGGCATGAAGTGGGCCGCGCTGCAGCTGGTGTGGATGAGCGGCCTGGCCTACGTCGCGGCCATGCTCGTCTTTCAGCTTGCCAAGTAGCAGCGCCTAGAGGCACGGGCCGCCGCTGAAGACGCTGAGAAGGCTCTCGATGTCCAGCGTGTCGGGGGTGAGCGTGTCGTTGTTGAAGTCAACATCGCAGGAGGCCGGGGGAGGGCTGCACGGACCACCCGCAAAGACCGCGATGAAGTAGTCGATATCGGCGATGTCGGGCAGCTGTCCGTCGCCGTTGACGTCGATGCTGTCGCACGCCGGCGCACCGGGCGCTGCCATCAGCAGATCGATGGATGACGGCGTCGATGGGCGGAAAAGCCCGAGAGCCGCCGGCAAGGGCGTCGCTGCCGGGGCCGTGGCGGCATCAAACCAGAAGTTGTAGGTGGTTCCCCAGCGCAGCGCGTTGGTATTGGCGTTCTGAGCGAATGTCTCGGGGCTTGCGAATCGCACGCCGGTGGCGGTGCGGACAGTGGTCCACGGAGCGTTGGAGTAAACCTCTCCTGAGTGGTACGCGGGGGCGTAGAAACCGACGTTGCTCACCGTCACCCCCGGGGGCACAGGAACTTCCAACGACCCTCCGCTGATGTGTGAGGACAGGTTGAAGACCGCGTATTCGTAACGCCAAGTCCCGTTGCCGTTGTCCTTGGCCTTGGACGCGTACCAGAAGCGACCCTCGCCCGGGACATCGATAAACGCGACATTGACACTGGGGTCCGGCGTGTTGACGCCCAGCCCGTGGTCTCGCCAGGCGCGGATCGCCGGGACGCCCTGCACCTGCGAGCCCGTCGGCGTGAGCGTGGCGCCGTTGGCGGCAACGGCAATGCGCTTGTGGGAGGCGTTGTTATTGCGGTTGCTCGCCTGAGCGTCGCGCGTCGAGACGAACACGCCTTCACCAACATAAACGGCCCCGGGGTTCATCGCGGCATTGACATCGTTCTGATCCACCTGGAGGCGGCGGAAGAGAACATCACCCGTGCCGGTGCTGCGGGGGTTGAAAACCCCTGTCCACGGGTTGATATTGGACCGTGCACCCAACCCGCCCTGGCTGCCGTTGATGCCACCGGAATACAGGTCGCGGCAGCCCGAGCCAAGTTGGGTGCCACCCTGGCCGTTGCACGACACGGTCTGGCCGTTATTGCCCGCACACCCCGGCGCAGCACCCGCGCAGCAGGAGTGCTTGACGAACGACATGCCTATCTGCATGAAGCGTCCATCCTTGATTCGGTACAAGTTCATCGCGAGGCCCGGCGAGCCGTTGAATCCGGTGAGGTTCCACTCCGCGTTCGCGTCGCCGATGTTGCAGGTGGCGCTGCCGAGCGCGTAGGCGTACTTGCCGTTCAGCGGGCCGTAGGTCGCGACATCGGTCATGTCGGAGTAGACGATGTCGGCGCCCGCACTAAGTTGGGCGCTCGCGCCGGCGGCACAAACGAGAGCAGCGGAAAGGCCGAAGACGGTCGTGATCATGAGAATGCTCCCCGATGGGACAGGGGCAGCATACCGCGCAAAGGCCAAGTCACGCAAGCGAAAGTCGGAAAGTCCTGCGCTATCCCCGCTCTGCTTTCCGCTCCACCGACTTCCCCCCCACCGTCAAGCTGGTCTTTACACTGCTCCCCCTGGTCCGTTTCTTGAAGGGCGACACACGTGCCGGGAGCACCTCCCTCAGCAGGTATGCCGCCGCCGCCAGCGCGAGCACCGTGACCACCCAGAACTGCCAGTCGCCGATGGGCATGCGCAAGCGTAGAGGTCGGGCACGCTCAGTCATCCGAGCGGGCACCACAACATTGTGGTACCATGACGCGCCATGGGCGACTTCTTTGCCAGTCCGGCTCTCTGGTTCACTATCCCCGCCCTGCTCGGCACCCTCGCGTTTATCATCCGGCTCGTCATGCTCGGCGCGGGCGGGCACCACGGTGACGGCGGCGGGGGCCACGCGGATATCGGCACGCACGGCGATGTAATGGGCGCGACCGATGCCATGCATGATTCTTCGACGAACCTCACCGGGTTCTTCAGCGTGCAGTCGTTCCTTGCGATGTTCATGGGGTTTGGCTGGGGCGGGCTGGGCGCGCTCAAGGGGCTGGGGTGGCCCTGGTGGGGCGCGGTACTCCTGGGCATCGGCGCCGGGCTGGCGATGGTCCTTCTGCTCGGCACCGTGATGCGCAGCGTGGGCAAACTGGAGGGCAGCGGCAACATCCACGTCCGCGCCACGCTGGGAGCCATGGGCGATGTATACGTGGGCGTGCCGGAGAAGGGGCGGGGCGCGGGCGAGGTGCGCCTGGTCATCGGCGACCGCCATCGCATGGTGAACGCGGTCAGTGAGGGCGGGCCCATCCCAAGTAAAACCCGCGTGAAAGTCTCGGCGGTGAATCCGGATAACACAGTGACGGTGACGCCTATTTAGCGGCGTCTTCCCTGGAGGAGGGGTCATGCAGGTGCAGTCCAGTCTGTTCACGCTCGCTCAGTTTGGTTCGGGCGGGAATTCCGGCGGGGGTCTCAACCCGATCATCTGGCTGGGCCTCATCTTCGCGGTGCTGCTGGTGCTGCTGTTCGCGACGATCTTCACGATCCGGCAGTACAAGCGGTGCCCCAGCAACCGCATCCTCGTCATCTACGGCAAGGTGGGCACCGCGCGATCGAGCAAGTGCCTCCACGGCGGCGGCGCGTTCGTGATGCCGCTGATCCAGGACTACGCGTACCTGTCGCTGGACCCGATGGTCATCGACATCCCGCTGAGCGGCGCGCTCTCGCAGAACAACATCCGCGTGAACGTCCCTAGCACCTTCACGGTGGGCATCTCGACCGACCCCGTGCTCATGAACAACGCCGCCGAGCGACTGCTGGGCCTGCGTGAAGATCAGACGCGCGAGCAGGCCCAGGACATCATCCTGGGGCAGTTGCGCCTCGTGATCGCGACCCTCACCATCGAGGAGATCAATCGCGACCGCGAGAAGTTCATGTCGCTCATCAACGAGAACGTGGGCCAGGAAATCAACAAGATCGGCCTCACCCTCATCAACGTCAACGTCCGCGACATCACCGACGAATCGGGCTATATCGAAGCCATCGGTAAGCGTGCCGCCGCGGAGGCCATCCAGCGGGCCAAGGTCGAGGTCGCCCAGCAGGAACGCGACGGCGCCACGGGCGAGGCGATCGCGGTGCGTGAACGGACGGTGAAGGTGTCCGCGGAGTCCGCGAGCGCCGCCGAGGGCCAGAAACTCGCGGAACAGAAACAGCGTGTCGCGCTCGCCGCGCTCGAGGCTCAGGCCGTGACAGGCGAGGCCGAAAGCAAGAAGAACGCCGAGATCGTACAGGCCCAGCGTCTGGCCGAGACCATGGTCGCCCAGAAGCAGGCGCAGCAGGACCAGCGCATCAAGGTCGCGCAGGCCGAGGCGATGGCGACCACCGGCGAGAACGAGAGCAAGGCGAAGATGGCGGAATCCAACGCCAAGCTCGCGGAAATCGCCGCCGAGGCGCGCCGACGCACAGAAGTCGCCGCCGCGAAGGCCGCCGAGGCCATCCTGATCGCGCAACGCGAGCAGGAACTGGCCCGCCTGGGCAAGGAGCAGCTCGCCTCTCAGGAGGTGGAGAAGAAGCGCATCGAAATCGCCGCCGAGGCCGAGGCCGAGAAGACCCGGCGCGAAGCGTTCGGCACGGCCGACGCCATCAAGGCCCGCTACAACGCCGAGGCCGAGGGCGTGCGCAAGGTGCTGGAGGCCAAGGCGGACGGCTACCGCAAGCTCATGGAGGCCTGCTCTCAGAACCCGCAGGTGGCACCGACGCTGCTGCTCATCGAGAAACTCCCCGACCTCGTCGAGCAGCAGGTCAGAGCCATCCAGAACCTCAAAATCGACAAGATCACCGTGTGGGACAGCGGCAGCCCCAAGGCCGGCAGCAAGGGCACCACCGCCGACTTCCTCGCCAGCCTCGTGGGCAGCCTGCCCCCCATGCACGAGCTTGCGAAGCAGGCGGGCATCGAACTGCCCCAGGCCCTGGGCAAGGTGCGGGACGATCACGCCGCGGACAAGTGACTTGCAGCCCCATGCTTCAGGCCCCAAGCACCGCTGCCGGCAGCAGACACCGACGCATCCGAACCGCTGGAACACTGGGAGTCTTCAGGTTTTTTTCGTAGGCTCATCTCACACTCTTCGTGTTCCCTGAGGTGACCCACCACACAACGTGCAGACCTCGCCCGCTTCCACCCCCGCCCTCACGCCCCGCACGAACGCCCACCCGCTCGACTGGCCGGGCGTGCTCCACTGGGAGCGCGTCTTTGCGCTCTTCCTGCACATCTCGATCGTGCTGCACGTGCTGGTGCTGCCGGCTCTTGTGATGTGGCTGTGGCGACGGAAACGCTCGAAGTTCGTGGATGATCACGGCCGGCAGACGCTCAACTTTCAGCTGACGCTGCTCGTGTACCTCGGGGCAGGGTTCCTGCTCTCGTTCCCCACGTGCGGCGGCGCGCCGTACGTCGTCGTTCCGGCGGTGTACATACTGGGAATCGTGGGCACGGTGCTGGCCTGCATCGCCGCCCGGCGGGGGCGGGTGTTCCGGTACCCCATGACAATCCCGTTCCTGCGCAGTGCGGTGTAAGCGGACATCCCAGGCCAAAGAAAAACCCCCGCCATTGGCGAGGGTCTTCAAGCGAGGCGGACGGGACTCGAACCCGCAACCACCGGATCGACAGTCCGGTACTCTAACCAATTGAGCTACCGCCCCAGGCGCTGCTATGCCACCGGTTGTCGCACGCCGGCGGAAGGAATGTGCCCGTGACGGTCCTTTGCAGGTCTGTCGCGGGGGAGAAATGTAGGGCGATTGCGCCGGGAATCAAGGTGGTGCAGTAAGTCGCGTGAAGGCAAGACAAGACGCTTGGGCGGCAAGAAAACACCCGGCGTTGACGCGCCGGGTGCATGGGTTCGCTGCTGTCTGGAAAGGCCGTCAGGGCTTGAGGTCGACGCGATCCGTCTGTATGCCGAAGGGGTTGCCACCGGGGCCAACCTTGCTCGCGGCCTGGAACATGACGAAGCACGCGGCGGCAAGGAACAGGCAGGCCATGACGGCCATCGCGGTGTACACATCGGGGGTCACGGCCTTCTTCCCGCGCTGGGCGGGCATCTGCATGCCGAACTTGCTCATGGGTGGCTCCTCGTAGTGCTCGGGTGCTTACTGCAGGCGGCTGACCACGGTATCGCCCTCGCGGACCTCGACGGACTTGCCAAGCGTGTCCACGGCGCCGATGGAGTAGGACAGGTCGGCGTTGGTGACCACGACGTTGGCGATGAACTGGTTGTCGCGGATGATGCGCATCAGCATGTTCTTTGCGACGCGGTCGTTGCTGCCGATGCTCAGCTTGGCGAGCACCCGGTTGGTCCCGGGGTCACGCTGCACGCTCTCGACCTTGCCCATGATGACAGGGCCCGAGTAGGTGAAGGGGGTGCTGGACGTGCTGCCGCCCGCGAGCGTCGTCGTCGTTCCCTGCTTGATCTGGGCGAGCTCCTCCTGGAGGGCGCGGTAGTTCTGGTCCAGCACGTCGCGCTGGGCCTGGAGGTCGTTCAGGCGGTCCTCCATCTCGAGCTGACGCTGCTTGTAGACGAGTTCGTTCTTGCGGAGGCCGCGGACCTCGTCACCAAGGTTCGTGAGAAGCGTCGCCTGCGTGCGGGCGACCTCGGTCTGCTCGCTGATCTTGGACTCGGCGCTGGTTTTGTCGGCGACGGCCTGGGCCTTGTCGCGGAGCAGCGTCGCACGCTCGTCCTGCAGGGCGGTCAGCTTGCCGTTGGCGTCGGCCACGCGGCTTGTGAGGTCAGCGACCTGACCCTCGAGGCGCACGATCTGCTGGCTCCGCTGGGCGGTGCCCGCGGCGAGCGCGCCCTTGGCGGATTCAAGGTCGGACTTCACCGCGGAGTAATCCCTGCGGATCGAGTCGGTGTTCGCGGCGTACGCGATCACAAGGGCCGAGAGGGCAACGCTCAGCAGCGTCGCGATCACCATGAACGCTTTGGTCAGAATGTGCACAAGAAACTCCTGCTTGCGGGATTGCTCGAACAAAGACCCGGCCTGCGTGGTGCGGAGACGCCTTCCCCGCCTTGTCCGGCGGGCGGTGCGTCCTACACCAGAATCCGCTGCGCCCTTGCATGCGGTTCCGCCCACCCCTCACAACCGGCGAAACACCTTTCCAAAGTCGGTGTGCGGCGCGAGGAACGGGGGAAGAGCATAGATACCCGAAACCACCCGCGTCTGTCAAATGGGGGCAATTTCGAGGGTGGACCAGCCGACACCCAACCCGATACCAAACGTGCTACTTGGTGCAGCGCAAGACTGCGCCCGAAGCCGCCAGTTTCACGAGGTCTGAAGGGTCATCCAGCAGCGGAGCCACCATGCCGACAAGGGCCTGGCCGCGGTTGGAACCCGCGCCGATGTGACCGAGCGCGTGGGCGGCCTGCGCCCGGATCGCCTCGTCCTGCGAAGTGAGACCATCGCGCGCGACCGGAATCCCGGAATCCATGCCGAGGCGCCCGAGCGTGGACGCAACGGCAAGACGCAGCTCGGCGGGGTAGGGGTGGCCCTGGCGGTCCTTGTACTGCGCAAGGCCGATGAGCTGCGCAATGGCGGTCTTGTCGCCCGTCTCGGCGATCGCCTGCACCGCGAGCATGGAGACTTCGATGTCCTCGCCCTGGGTGGGGTAGAGCGCAGCGATGAGGGCGGCTCGCTGATCCTCGGCCCCCACCTTCACCATCGCCTCGGTGAGCTGCACCTGGAAGACTCGCTGCTGCGCCGGGGGGACCTGAGACACACGCGTTGCGGACGCGCTCTGCAGGAGCGGCAGCGCGGAGGGGTTGCCCAATTCGCCCAGGATGAACGCGGCGTGCCGGTTGACCCATGGCGAATCGTCGGTCAGCAGGAGCGCGGCGAGGGGCGTCTGGTCCGGCGAGTCGCCGAAGCGCTGCATGGCGTAGATCGCGCTTGCGCGCACCTGGCCGTTTGTGTCGCGTGAGAGCGGGCGAACGAGCTCGCGGAACTCCTGCATCTTGCCGCGCCCCGCTGTGACGAGCGCGACCGAACGCACCCCAGGGTTCGTGTCGAGCAAGCCCCCCTGAATCACGCTGTGCAGGCGCTTCGGAGAAATGCCCGCCAGTTCAACGGCGTTCGCCCGCTGCTGGGCGTCAAGGCTCTTGGCATACGCCTCGATAATGCCTATCGCCTTCTCGCGGCTGTTCGAGACGTCCGTGCCGGAAAGCACCGGGGCCTCGACAGCCTGCGAGGCTTGAGCAGGAGCAGCGCTATCACGGACGCTGGTCAATGGTGTCGAAGGCTGGACGGGTTGCTGCGTGTGCCTGGGCTTGGGATCGGCGATCTGGCAGGCGGGCAGGATTGCCGTGCCACACAAGCCGGCCGTCACGATGACGGTCATCAGCAGGATTCGGTCGCCTCCCCGCAACGAGTTTGCTTTGGTCATAGGAGTCTTTCTTACGCGAACACCCCGGTCGTGAGTTCGGCAATGGTTGGCGGGCTCGTGACACGGAGCGCAGCACTTCGCACGGAACAGTTTCAGACGCTCTGGCAGCCGAACGAACAAGGTTTTTCAGGACGAGCGAGCATGCGTGGCGCTCTCGGAGCGACGCCCCCAGGGCAGCAAGCCCCTCAGGCCGATGAAGACCAAGCTCACCGTGCCCACGAGGCAGCACCAGCCGCACCAATCGCCGAAGCGGGCGTAGAACGAAAGGCCTGCCTGCGGGCGGATCACGACCTGGGCACAAAGCACGCCGTCGCCGTGGGGGGCGACTTGCTTCACCACGCGGCCATCGTCATCAATGGCGGCAGAGATCCCGGTATTCGCGGCGCGCACGACCGGAGTTATAAGCTCAAACGCGCGCCACCGCGCGGCCCGCAGGTGCTGACGTCGCGCGAGGTCACTCTCGCCAAACCAACCGTCGTTCGTGAGGTTGACGATCACATCCGCCCGGCGAGACCGGTCAAAGACGAGTGAACGACAGAGCGCCGAGTCCGTACTCTCGAAGCAAATGGGCGTCACAACGCGGACACTCCCCGCTTTGACTTCAGGTGCTGGGATGCTGAACACCGTGCGCCGTGAACCTTCGGCGAGATCGAATCGCATGCCGCCCGCTGCAACGGCCAGGAGCTTGTTCTCCAGCCAGTCCCAGCGCGAGATGACCGGCATGACCTCGCCGAACGGCGTCAGGTGAATCTTGTCGTACCGGCTCGGCTGAACAGCACCGTCCATGACGAGATAGGTGCTGTTGAAGCGGCTTTGCTGCTCGAAGTCAATGCGGCCCTCCGGGCCATCCTTGATGCTCAGTCCCTCAATGCCCTCCTCGCCGATAAGCATCGGGACGCCCAGTTCTTTCTGCAGGGAGAGCACTTCGTCCACGAAAGCTGTAGCCGCGAGCTGGGTTTCCTCTTTGCCCAGGACCCCGGCCGGAACGCGAAAAAAAACCCCAAAATCGCGGAGCTTTGCGTTGGCCGCGGGCTCCAGCGTCATGCCGGGCATCATCGTTTCAGGCCAGACAATAAGCGAAGGTCGGTCCTTGTGGTTGTTGTCGGCGGCCGCTGCCCGGCGCGTGAGCTCGGTGAAACGGCGGAAGTCCCGAACTTCGTCGGTGATGGTCCAGCCGATCTTGTTGCTCTGCGGAACGTTTGTCTGCACGACCGCGATGGAAACAGCGCTCTCGCCCCCGTTGCTCGGGACGAGCGTTGTCATACAGCACAGGAACCACGCGACGACGCCGACCACGATGCAACCCGTCCCTGCTGCACGCCGTGGCGGTTGCTCCTCCCGCCCTGCCACGGCGCGCCAGGCGCCCGCAACAACGAGCATCATGAGGAACGCGACGAACGGAGCGCCACCGACGCGGGCCGGGGCCGCGAGGGCCGGAGCATCGATGAGTGCGTCGCCCGACAACCCCCAGGCATAGCCGCCCAGGAACAGCCGCGCGCGGAAAAACTCGATACCGGCCCACAGCACCGCGGCGACGAGGGGCATGGCGATCCCCGGCACGCGCTCCCGCGCCACGCGTGCGAGCAGCACAAAGAGAGGGGCGTAGCACGCCATCAGCGCCACAAACGGGAAGAAGCCGAACTCCGACACTTCCAGCACCCACCACTGCTGCAAGACCCACAGCGGCACCTGCCCGAGCCACACACCGACGAATAACGCCGCGAGACTACCGCGTCCCTTCACCACCCACAGAAGGGGGAGCAAGGCCAGGAAAGCGGCCACGATCGACACCCCCACAGGCGCAATACCCGGCAGCGAAACTGCGATCAGCCCCGCATGAAGCAGGCTCCCGAGGAGCGCGGGGGAAGCCTCTTTCGCAAGGGCCGAAAACCTCCGCACGATTGGCTGCTTTTCCACCTTGGTTGGGGCGGCACTGCTTTGCTTCACGCCAGCAGCATAGCGCGGACGTCTTCCATCACCCAACCAGATCACAAACTCCCCGGCTGGCACGAGATATGGGTTCTACAATGGTCCGCATGCCGTCCATCGCGCAACTGGAGAAACTCCTCCAGGCGGACCCCCAGGACCCTTTCGTCCTGTACGGGCTCGCCCAGGAGCACGCCAAGCGGGGTGACACGGCCCAGGCTGTTCTTTTCTACGACCGCTGCCTCGCAGCCGACCCCATGTACCTCTACGCCTATTACCACAAAGCCCGGGCCTTGCAGCAGGCGGGGCGGACAGAAGAAGCACTAGCCACGGTGAAGGCTGGTGGGCACTTTGCCACGCGGGCGCAGGATGCGCACGCGGCGCGAGAACTCAGCACCTTACAGGACGAACTCGCATGAACTGGGGTTCCACAGGCATTAACGTCCCTCCCCTCCGCCCGCAGGTCCGCCCGAGCCTTTTTGGCGACAATGTCCCGAGCCGGGACATCACGACCGCCGGACGGATCAGCGCGATCTCGCCCGACCTCAAGAACCCGACCGTGACGTTCGTGAAGGTCGCGGGCCAGGTGGTGGCGCGGGTTCCCTTCGTGGAGGTGGACCGGCTCGGCCTCCGCGTGGGCGCGACATGGTCGAGCATGCTCGCCAAGACGTGCGAGCAGGTATGGATGACGTACGAGTCCCGCGAGACGTGCATCAAGCTCATGGCCGTCCGGGAGCACACGTCGGTGCAGCTTGTGGCCAAACTCAAGAGCAAGGGCGTCAACCACGAGGTGGCGAGCCGCGTGGTCGAAGACCTGAAGAAAGAGGGCGTGGTGAACGACGAGCGGGCCGCCGAGGCGATCGCGCACAGCGAGGGCAAGAAGGGTTCCTCCGCCACCAAGGTGAAGGCACGCCTGCGGTCAGCCGGCGCGGGCGCCGAGGTCGCGCTCAAGGCCGACAAGAAGCAGGCGAAGGAAGCCGCCCAGAAGCTGGTCGAAAAACTCGACGGGCGACTCGCCAAGACGACCAAGTGGCGCCGCGTGATGTCGGGCCTTGCCCGGCGCGGCTTTGACGAGGACACCGCGCGGGCCGCGACCCGCTCGCTCCTGGGCGCCGAGCCGGAGTGACCACGCCGGCCCTTGAATTGGCCCTGTTCGTTCCGTTTTCACGCGCCCCGTGGTCCGCCCCGTCCGTACAGAACTCGCCCGGCCTCCGGTAACGCCATGCATACACGCACCGCCATCCTCGCTCTGTCCGCCGCCGCGGCCGCCCTTGCCGGGTGCCGCAGCGTGGGCAACGACCGCAACGGCCTCGGCGATCCTTCGTCGCCCGCGGGCACAACGCTCTCGGCCATCCATGGCGCCGGCGCCCGCGACGAGACGCCCCGCAGCGACGATGCACCTTCGCTCGCCGGCTTGACCCGCGCATCCTGGGCCCGCCAGACCGTGTCGGTCCCGGTTGAGGGCACCTATGCGTTCCGGCGTTACTCACGCAACTACCAGATCACCGAGACTACTTCGCGTCAGCGCGGCGACTTTCCCACCCCGCTCTCCACGCTCGAGCTCACGGGCGAGACGCAGAACGACCAGCTGCTGGAGACACTGGTCTCCGGGCCTTACGCTTTCTACGAGGGCGTCACGCTCGTCCCCCGCTTTTTCTTTGTGAGGCCCTGCGAGGAGGTTCGGGCAACGCCCACACCGCATTGGCGTGCGCCAGTGAACACCCCCCGCTACCCGCAGGACGAGCGAATTCCTTCGAACCAGGCACGCGCGGACGACCCTGCCGCCGCGCCGCACTGATTGATGCTGACATGACCACACACGGGCTCAACGTGCAAGGCCTGCCGCACGGCTACCAGTTCAAACCGCAGTACGAGCTGACGCCGCGCGACGCGAAGGCAAGGCTGGCCGCGGGCACGCTGCTGCTTATCGACTGCCGCACCATGCCCGAGTGGGACCTGGTGCGGGTGCCGGGCAGCGTGCACATCCCGCTGGATGAGATTGAGAAGCGGCACGACGAGGTCGAGCCGCTCCCCCACCAGCAGGTTGCGGTGCTGTGCCACCACGGCGTGCGTTCGATGCGTGCCGCGCTGGCGCTGCGGGCGCTTGGGCACGGTGACGTCATGAGTGTGGCGGGGGGCATCGACGCGTGGTCGCTGGGCGCGGACCCGACGGTGCCCAGGTATGAGCGGGGACCCATGGGGTCGCGGCTGATCTGACGTGTGATGACTGGTGCGATGGTCCTGGTGCCGCGAGCGCGGCGCTGGGGGTTTCGCTGCGTCCAAAAACAACAACCCCCGGCCTTTCGGCCGGGGGCTGAGTGAGTTAGGTTGTCCCCTCGTGATCGCTCACGAGGTCAGTTCTCTGTGCCATTAGAGGCAGGGACCGCCGGAGAAGATGCTCAGCAGGCTGTCGATGTCCAGCGTGTCGGGGAAGAGCGTGTCGTTGTTGAAGTCGATGTCGCCGCAGTTGGGGTCGTTGCTGCAGGTACCACCGGAGAACACGGACAGGAAGTCGTCGATGTCCAGGGTGTCGGGGAAGAGGCCGTCGCGGTTGAAGTCGATGCAGTCGCAGGGCAGGGTGCTGAAGCAGCCGCCGGTGCCGGTGTAGAACTCAGAGGTGAAGCCGATGTTGTTGCCGGACAGGCCGCGGACGTGGAAGCGGCGGTTGGTGCCCAGGCTCGGGGCGGCGCCGCCCTGGCCGGTCATGACGTCAGAGGGCCACGCGACGTTGGCGACGTAGTAGACACCGCCGGCAAGGTCACCGTTCTGGCCGGACCAGGCGAAGGCCGGGTCGTTGCCCGTGCTGCGCGTCTGGCCGTTGGCTGTGTTGCGGCTCGTGGTCGCACCGAAGGAGGACGCGGGCAGGAGGTTGCCGGCGGTCTGATCGTCCGCGAAGGAGACCAGGTCACCGTTGGTGTTGAAGATGAACTGGACGTTGTCCGCGCCGTCGCTGGCGCCGTTGTCGATGTCCAGGTAGGTGCCGCCGGCCGCGGTAGCGCCGGTAGCATCGATCTCGAACTTGGACCAGAGCACAGCGGCGCTGGCGTCATCGTTGGGCTCGGGGTTGGCCGTGCCCGTGGTGCCCTGGAAGGTATCGGTGGCGGGGAAGGTCCACGCCGGGCCGAGGGTGGTGAAGTCGAAGTGGTTGATGACGGGCGTCGCGACCGGGGGCAGGTTGCCGCCGGCCGTGATGTTGGTGCTGGCGTTGATGACGCCGGTGCCGGAAACGGCGGGGCCGGCGGTCACCAAGAAGGGCGTACCGAAGGACGAGCCAGCCGGAGCAACGGCGAGGTAGTACGTGCCCGCGGCGGTCAGCTGACCGTCACGGCCGTCGTACTGGGCGCCACCGTTGGGGTTGGCGGCCCGACCAAGGCCGAACGTCAGCTGGGCCGCGCTGGTGCCATCGGCGCTGTTGTCGTCGCTGGCGAGCAGGTTGCCGTTGCTGTCGTAGAGGGCCAGGGACAGGTTGGCGCCCGAGCCGACCGTGTCAATGTTGAGGTAGCGGGAGAGGTCGTCGGTGCAGGGGCCGGTCGTGCAGATCGTGCCCCACACGGCGGCGTTGGTCACCGTCGCGTTGCGGAAGGATGCGCCGTCCGCGAGGTTGGGGGTGCACCAGTTGAAGGTGGGGGTGGGAGGAGTGACGCCGACGTCGCCGCGCATGCCGAAGGTCAGCGTGCGGGGACCGGTGGTGCCGTTGAAGGTGCCGGCGGCGGACTGACGCCAGTCGTTGGCGTTGCCCGCGCTGGTGCCGACGATGAACGTGCTGCCACCGGCGAAGTCGCCGGGGGCGCCAGCGGGACCGTTGGGGTTCTGGTCACGGGCGTAGCTCTCGGTCGTCGAACCAACGCAGGGCTGGTCGGCGCGGCCGAGCCACTCGCCGTAGTTGACGGCGGTCTGCTGGATGTACGTACCGCCACCGCCACCGGGCTGCACGAGGCCGGCAGCGCCGTCCGCGATGCGGTTGCCCGTGCCGGGGTCGATGGCCTTGACAGCCACCCACACGCTCACGCGCGTGCCGAGGGAGACGGGCGTGGTGAACGCGGCGCTGGTGTAGTTCCAGGCGTAGCCGGAGCCGAAGTTGGTCGCGACAGCGCGGGTGGCGATCGCGGTCGTGTTGCTCAGCATGGGAGCAGCGGTGAAGGAGCCGGGGTTGTACCACTCAAAGTTGTGCGTGATGAAGAACTGGGGCGTCGTCGTCTGCGGAGCAAACGCCGGATAGCCGGTCCAGCCAGCGGACTGGAACATGCCGTCGATCTGCACGACGTCACGAGCGCCGGCGTAGGTGGCGCCCCAGGGGCCGGGGTTGAACGAGCAGTCTTCCATCACGTAGGACGAGCCGCCGCCGATGGCGAACGGGCTGGACGCGCACTCGTCGTAGATGGCGTTGTACACCGGGGCGACAACGCGATCACCGAAGGAGCCGCCAAGGTTCTGCTTGGGGCCGATCGGCAGGGTGGGGATTTCGCTCTGCGCGACCGCGACCGAAGAGATCGCCGCACCAGCGCCGAGGGCCAACAGGAGAGACTTCTGCATCTTCATCGAACACTCCTCTCGAGAGTTAGGGGACACGACTCCCCGGGACACAATGAACACACGTGCACACGTGAAACGATGGCAAGGCGGATACACCCGCCCTGAATCTCAGTGACATTCCAAGTTGCTTGCAATTCCTTCCATCAACTCTGTAGATCCGAATGGAGACGGACTCACAACACGCCGCACCACCCGCGAGTGCCCATAGTCTACCGAATTATTCGCGTGCTGCAAGGCCATTTTTCCAGTCGCTTTGAACACTTTTCCGCTCATTTTCACGCCGGATTCGTCCGGTAATGGATGAGGCGGGTCCCTCGATTCATCGGCCCGAAAACGCCTTGACCCCACGCTGAGTAGCCATTGCGGTGACAAAATCGTCAAAGAGGTACCCCGAATCATGTGGCCCTGGGGAGGCCTCGGGGTGATACTGCACACAGAACACCGGTTTTCCTTCAAGCCGGAAACCGGCGAGTGTGGCGTCGTTGAGGTGCCGATGGGTCGCCTTCCCTCCGGCTCGGGACAGCGACTCGACGTCCACCGCAAAGCCGTGGTTTTGGCTCGTGATTTCGACCCTGCCGTTTTCCTGGTTCAGGACGGGCTGGTTTGCCCCGCGGTGACCAAACTTGAGCTTATAGGTCTTTGCCCCCGCCGCGAGCGCCAGGAGCTGATGCCCGAGGCAAATGCCGAAGGTGGGGATCACCCTTTCCGAAGGGCCTGAGATGAGTTCGCGGAGCGTTTGGATAGTTGCCTCCACAGCGGCCGGATCGCCGGGGCCGTTTGAGATGAACAACCCATCCACCTTTCCCGCTTCGAACATCTGACGGATGTCCGACGCGGGGGTGTTATGGGGCACGACGACCACTTCGCAGCCGCGCTCGGTCAGGTTCCTCAGAATGTTCGCCTTGGCGCCGCAATCGAGGGCGACGACACGGAAGGTGGTTGTGGCGGTGTGCGCGGCGGCGGGTTTCCAGTCGCCGAGGGACTCCGTCCACGTGACCTTGCTGGTGCAGCCCACGAGGGGCACGAGGTTCTGGCCCGCCATGCTGGGCGCGGTGCGTGCGAGCTCGACCAGTTGTTCATCGGTCAGGTCTGTCCGGTCGGTCAGCACACCGTTGATCGAGCCGGTCGTGCGGAGCTTCTTAGTCAGGGCGCGCGTGTCGATGCCCGTGAGGCCGAGCACCCCGGCCCTCCGGAGGTAGGACGCGAGTGAATCGCTCGCCCGGTAGTTGCTGTGCAGGCGGGCGAGCTCACGGACGATGAAGCCCGCGACCTGGACCTTGACGCTCTCGACGTCCTCGGTGTTGACGCCGGTGTTGCCGATGAGCGGGAACGTCTGCGTCAGGATCTGTCCCGTGTACGACGGGTCCGTCAGCGACTCCTGGTAGCCGCACATCGCGGTGTTGAACACGACCTCGGCGCGGCTCGCGACGCCCTTGCCCGTGGCCCCGAAGGCCTGTCCGACAAACACGCTACCGTCCGCGAGAGCCAGTCGGCCCTCGGGCAGGTCGCTTGTCGCGTGCGGGATGGTGGTGGAGGACGCCTGAGAGATTGGGCTGGTCATCAAAGTCGGAGTGTAGCGAGGCGTACCTGGTTTGTCGCTCTTTTCCCAGCACATTCCCCCTGCCAAGGCGGGCGAACGCGAGGGCGCTGACGCGTTCTCCCGGTATGCGTTGGTGGCGGTGGAGCGTTCGATCGAGCAGGCGTCGCTGGCGCACGACGACGGTTTGACGTACGGCGTGCCTGATGGGCTGGACGTGCAGGTCGGGCGACGGGTTCTGGTGCCGCTGGGGCGTGGCACGCACGCGAAGAACGTGGGCGGGTACGTCATCGCGCTCGGTGGAGCGGAACTGCTCGGGGGGCTTGCGCCGACGCGTGTGAAAGCGGTCGCGCGGGTGGAACGATCGGTGTTGCCCGGTGCGCTGGTGGAGCTGGCGAAGTGGATCAGCGGGTACTGCGTCACGCCGCTGGGGATGGTGCTGGCGTCGATGGTGCCCGCGGCGGTCAAGCACGCGACCGGGGTGCGCAGGGCGGACGTTGTTCGTCCCTCGCCTGGGTTTGATGCGTCATCGCTTGCGCCGCGCCGGCGCGCGTTGCACGAGCGTGTGGTCGCCTTGCCTGCGGGGAGGTTCCCGCTGACGGTCCCGGAGCTTGGGCTGCTGGTGGGCGTGAGGACACGGGCCCCCATCACTGCGCTCATCGAAGCCGGGGCGCTGGAGGTGGAGACGCGGGAGTTCGTGCGCAGCGTCGCGATGGCCGGGACCGCACCGGCGGGGGTTGAAGCGCCGCCCGTGCCCACGCAGGAGCAGGAGAGCGTCGAGCGCGCGATCGGCGCAACATTGGGCGGGTTCGCACCCCACGTCATCCGCGGCGTGACGGGGTCTGGCAAGACGGAGGTGTACCTGCGGCTCATCCGGCGGGTGCTGGACGCGGGTCGCACCGCGATCGTGCTGGTCCCCGAGATTGCGCTCACGCCTCAGACGAGCGAACGATTCACGAGGAGGTTTGGGGCGGGCGAGGTCGCGGTGCTGCACTCGGGGCTGACGGCGTCGCAGCGGCACGCGCAGTGGAGGCGGTGTGAGGCGGGGCAGGCGCGGGTCGTCGTGGGTGCGAGGTCGTGCATCTTCGCGCCCCTGACCAACCTGGGGCTCATCGTCGTGGACGAGGAGCACGACGCGAGCTACAAGCAGGACCAGCTGCCCCGGTACCACGCGCGGGATGTGGCGGTGAAGCGTGCGCAGCTCGAGGGGTGCCCGTGCGTGCTGGCGTCGGCGACGCCGAGCCTGGAATCGTGGGTCAATACCCGGACGCGTGCGGACGGAGGAGCGCCGAGGTTTCGCGGGCATGTCATGACGACGCGGGCCACGGGCGCGGCGATGCCCCGTGTGCAGGTGGTGGACATGGTGGAGGAGCGCCGTGCGCGGGCGATGGCCGACCGCGCGGACGCGATGCGCCAGCACCTGCTGGGCCCGACGCTGGAACGCGCGATGGAGTCCACTCTTGGCGCCGGTGGCCAGGTGATGCTGCTGCTGAACCGGAGGGGGTTCGCGCACCGGATCGCGTGCCCCTCGGCGGCGTGCGGGTTTGTCCTGATGTGCGGATCGTGCGACGCGAGCCTTGTGCACCACAAGCATCGCGCCGTCGCGGGGGGGCTCGTGCGCTGTCACCACTGCCTGAGCGAGCGACGCGTCCCTGCCTTGTGCCCCACGTGCGGCAAGAAGCTGGCGAGCCTGCACACGGGCACGCAGAGCCTGGAGGACGAGGTCTCGCGGAAGTTCGCGTCGATGGGGATTGCGCTCGGGGAGACGATGCTGCGGCTGGACTCGGACACCATGCGGCACGCGCGGGACTACTTCGCGGCACTGTCGCGGTTTGCGCGGGGTGAGGTGCGGGTGCTGCTTGGCACGCAGATGATCGCCAAGGGGCTGGACTTTCCGAATGTGCGCCTGGTGGGCGTGGTGGACGCGGACACGGCGCTCACGCTGCCGGACTTTCGGGCGGAGGAGCGGACGTTCCAGCTTGTGAGCCAGGTCGTGGGCCGCGCGGGGCGCATTGGCGCGCAGGGCCTCTCCATCGTGCAGACGCACTGCCCGAGGAACCCGGCGATCGTGTTCGCCGCGGGGCACGATTACGAGGGCTTTGCGGCGCGCGAGTGGGGCGTGCGGCTGCGGGCGGGGCTGCCGCCCGCGACGCGGATGGCCCGGGTGGTGTGCCGTGACAAGGATGCGTCCAGGGCGAAGGTGGCGGCGGAAGCGGTCGCCCGTGCGCTTGGGGCCGCGGACGGCGTGCGTGTGGTGGCGCCCGAAGAGTGCACGATCGCGAGGATTGCCGACCACTGGAGGTGGGAGGTCAGGGTCTTTGCCCCCGACGCGGGCGTGCTGCGTGCGGCGCTCGCGGGTGTGCGCGGGCGGGGGATTTTGCTCAGCGACTCAAAGACCGCGGTGGACGTGGACCCGGTCGCGGTGCTGTAGGGGCAGACACGCGGGCGTGGGCCGCTCTGATATCATCGCGGATGCACAGGACGCACACACCGCCACTGGAGGGCGCGAAAGTCACGGTCATGGGGCTGGGGCGCTTTGGCGGGGGCGCGGGGGTGACGCGGTGGTTGTGCTCCCAGGGCGCGCGCGTGCTCCTGACGGACCTTGAGACAGAGGCGGACCTCGCCGGGCCGCTGGGAGGTCTTGAGGACGAGGTGAGGTCGGGCCGGGTCGTGCTGCGGCTGGGCGGGCATGACGAACAGGACTTTGTCTCAGGCGACATGGTCGTTGCGAACCCCGCCGTCCCGAGGCCTTGGGCGAACAGGTATCTGAGCGCGGCGCGGGCGGCGGGCGTGCCGGTGACGACGGAAGTCGGGCTGCTGGTGGATCGCCTGCCGGCGGGCGTGCGGACGGTCGGGATCACGGGGAGCGTGGGCAAGAGCACGACGACGGCCATGATCGACGCGGGGTTGAGAGCGGCGCTCGGCGAGGGGCGCGTGTACAAGGGGGGCAACATCGGGGGATCATTACTCATGACGCTGGGGGCCATGCCCCCGGATGCGTGCGTGGTGCTCGAGCTTTCCAGCGCGATGCTCCACTGGCTGCACGAGTCGGGCGGCTTTGGGCCGGATGTCGCGGTGTTGACGGCGTTCAGCGCGAATCACGTCGATTGGCATGGCTCGCTCGACCATTACCGCGCGTGCAAGGGGCACATCCTTGAGCACCAGCGCACCGGGCAGGCCGCGGTGCTGGGGCCGGGGCTGTCGGATTGGCTCCCGCGGGTGCGTCCTGGCGTGCGGGCGGTGCAGGTGCGCGCGGACGAATTCGTGCTCGCGACGGCTGCGCCGGGCCCGCACAACCGTGCGAACGCGGGCGTGGCCCTGGCGGCGTGCCGATCGCTGGAGCCTGGAGTGTGCCCGGACACGATCGCCCGCGCGATTGCAGCGTTCCCTGGGCTCCCCCACCGCCTGGAGTTCGTGGGCGAGTTCGCGGGCGTGCGGTACTACAACGACAGCAAGAGCACCACGCCCGAATCGCTGCGCACAGCGCTGGATGCGGTGGCCGGGGATTCGGGCTCGCGTTCCCGCGTGCACCTGATCGCGGGCGGGTACGACAAGAAGACAGATCTTTCGGGCGTCGCGGGGATTGCGCCTGCGCTCGCGGCGGTGTACACCATCGGGCAGACGGGCCCGGGCATCGCACTGGCGGCGGTGGCGGCGGGCGGGCGGGCGACCGAGTGCGGCACCCTTTCGGGCGCGATGGTGGAAGTGAAGCGCCGCGCGCGGGCGGGCGACCTGGTGCTGCTGAGTCCGGCGTGCGCGTCGTGGGATCAGTTCGACAACTACGAGGAGCGTGGTGAACTGTTCAGAGCGTTGGCCCAAGGAGACTCTTGATGCGCACACGTCCCGTGCGTGCCTTGATGATGGCAGGGGTGTTGGTGATAGGAGCGTGCACGAGCCCCCGCGCATCGGTTCCCGATGGAGCGCGGGCGGAGGGCCAGAGGATGGGCACCCAGCCTGCGCCCGGGCAGGGTCTTCCTGCGGCCGATGTCCAGCCTGATCGCACAGCTGAACAACTGGCGGGGCAAGGGCGGGCAGAACTGCCACCCGCCGCCACGCGGAGCGCCCCGCCCGAGGGAGCGGCTGCGCCTTTGCGGCCCGCGGAACCGGCAGCGCCGGCATCGGCCCCGGTGCAGGCGCCTGTGGTCGAAGCCGCGCCGGTGTGGGTAGAAGTTTCTCCGGGCCTGCGCGTGTGCCGGGAACGGAAGAGCCTTGAGATCGACGGCACGGTGCCTATCGATGTGCACGGCAGGGCGCCGCGGGTATTTCTGGAGGTGCTGGTCTGTTCGCGTGATACGCGGGAGCATGAATCGCTTGTCGTGACGAGCGTCAAGCCTTCCAGCGTCCACGCGGCGCTGCTGATGCTGGGGCTGCAGCCCGGGACGCCGGGGTCGTGGAGCTTTGAGCACGCGACGCTGACTTCTACGGCGCCGACAGGCCCGCGCGTGCGTGTAGACGTGCGGTATGAGAGGGATGGCGTTGGCGTTACCCAGCCGATCGAGTCATGGGTGGCAAACCTGCGGGGCGGCGGGTCGCTCACGGAGCATGATCCAGCGCAGCACCTGGTGTTCGCGGGCAGCCGGTTTGTCACGCGCGACGGCGTTGACACGTACGCGGCGGACGCGGACGGCACGCTCGTGGGCCTGACCGCGTTCGGGAGCGAGATGGTCGCGTGGACCGCGATGTACCACCCCGACTCGGCCTTCGAGCAGCCCCAGTGGATTGCCGACAGCGCCCACGTGCCGGCGTTTGGGACCAAGGTCGTTGTGGTTGTGCACGCGGAATGAGCGGAGGGTGTGTCAGACCTTCGCGTGGGTGCCGTGCTTGTCGTGCCATTCGCTGCGCTGGCCGGTGTAGGCTTCGCCTGGGAATTGCTTGATGCCCGTCTGGTTGGGCTTGTGGCCCTTGCCGCGGAGGGCGGTGGGCGTCTTCTCGGGGATGACAAAGTCCTCGGCGGGGAGGGACTCGGTGTAGCGCATGGCGGCGTCGGCGGCGGTGAGCATGGTGTCGTCGGCGTTCTCGTACATGCCGCGGAAGGCATTGTGGATTTCGAGCTCCGCCAGGTCAAAGAAGTGCATGGCCGCGGTCTTGTCGCGCTGGAACTCGGCGTCACCCGCGCCGTTGCCGGCGTGCGAAACGATGTCGCTGTCCAGACGCGAGAGCGTGCACGCCCACGCGTGGAGCCACAGGGCGACGTCCGCGACGCGGGCTTGCACGGTCTGGCGTTCCAGCAGTTTCACGTCCCAGAGTTTGCTCATCACCTTGAACTGGTACGAGTGCTCCGCGATGAGGCGGGAAAGTCGCTCCGCAACGGGCGCGAGTTCGTTGCTCTTGACGTTCACGGCGGGCGCGGCGGGGCGCACGCCCAAGTAGACCTGCATCCCCAGCGGGACCGCACGCTTCATGATGTCGAAGCGGAAGGAGTTCTTGATCGCTTTGCCCAGGAACGAGCCCAGTCCCTCGCCCTCTTCCTTCAGCAGGGCCTGCTTGATGCCCAGCATCATCTCGGCGAGCTGCTTGCCGCCGTAGCCGAAGATGTAGGACTGCATGACCTCGTTCGCACCCTCGACGATGAGGTTGATGCGGGAGTCGCGGAAGATGCGTTCGACCTCGTTCTCGGTCATGATGGACTCGCCGCCCATGATCTGCACGGCGTCGTTCACGCTGCGCCATCCGAGTTCGGAGTTGATGACCTTGCAGACGGCGGTCTCGACCTGGTGGTCCTCGTCGTGGCGGTCGAGCATGCCGGTCGTCATATAGAGCGTTGATTCCATCGCGTAAGTGAGGGCGGCCTGGCGCGCGATACGCTGACGGACCAGTTCCTGTGCGGCGAGGGGCTTGCCGAACTGGTAGCGGTTCTGTGTCCACTTGATGGACTGGTCCATGGCGCGCTTCGCGCCGCCCAGCATTCCCGCGGAGAGCGTGCAGCGTCCGTAGTTGAGGCACGAGAGGGCGATCTGGAGGCCGCGCCCTTCCTTGCCCAGCAGGTTTTCCTTGGGGACCCGCACGTTGTGGAAGCGGATGCGGGCCTGCCACGTGCCGCGGATCGACATCTTGCTGCGGTTCTTGGAATAGATCTCGACACCTTCCATCCAGGGGTGGCAGACCAGCGCGCTGATCTTGCCCTTGCCGTCGGGGGTCTGCTGGCGGGCCATGACCGTGAAGAGGCCAGAGATGGCGCCGCTGGTCGCCCACTTCTTCTCGCCGTTGATGATGTAGAAGTCGCCGTCCTCTGTCTTAGTGAATGTGGTTTCCTGTCCTCCGGCATCGCAGCCGACGTTGGGTTCGCTCAGGCAGAAGGCGCTGACCCAGTCCTTCGCAAGGTGGGGCAGCCACTTCTTCTTCTGCTCATCATTGCCGAAGAGCATGACGGCCTTGCAGCCGATGGACTGGTGGGCGGAGACAAGCACGGCGGTGGAACCGCAGTACATGCCGATGCGTTCCAACACACGGTTGTACGACGTAATGCCCAGGCCCAGGCCGCCGTACTCCTTGGAGATGGTCATGCCCAGCACGCCAAGGCCAAAGAGCTTGTCGATCACCCAGCGAGGAATCTCCTGGTTCTGGTCGATCTCGATAGCAGGGTGCTCGTTCTTGAGGTAGTCGGTGAGGCGGGCGAGGAGCTGGTCGCACTCGGCCTGCTCGCGAGCTTCCTGCTGCGGGTAGGGGAAGTAGAACTCCTGCTTGAAGTTGCCCCAGAAGAGGTTCTTCATGGGGCCCATCTTCGCGGGCTCTGCGCCGAGCCACTCCTCGGCCTCGGCCAGGAGTTTCTTGTCGGCCTCGGAAATGCCCTTGAGGTTTTTCAGGTCTGCCATGGGAGGACTCCCAGAAAAAACGTTCACCACGAGAGAACACAACGATCACAGACAGAATGCCCCCGTGCCGGGACCGGGGCACGTGGTATTGTTCGCTCACTTTTTGGACTTCGCAAAGAACGCCTCGATCGCCGCTTTACCCGCCGGGGTGCGGCGGAGTCGAACGAGTTCACGCTGCTCGACTTCCAGGCAGGCTTTCCAGCCTTTCGTGAGACCTGCATTGACGGCCTCGGCAACAGCACGCCCGGGCTCGGTGGCGATAACCTCGCCCCGTACGGTGTCGAACGCGGCGATGGTTGCCTTCGCCACACTCTGGCGACCGGCGTGGCGGAGCGGCGCGCCGTCGCGTTCGATCCGGCCTTTCGACGCGCGGGTTTTCACCCATGTCTTTGCCGTCGCGAGGAGTTCCCCAACGCTCGGGGCGACCGCATCAAAGAGGCCAGAGGTGACCGCTTCGTCGCTCGTCAGGGGTTTGCCCTGCGCGGTGCGACGGACAGCCTCGGCGGGGTTCATGCGCGCGGGGAGCAGGCATGTGCCGCCCCAGCCCGGGCAGATTGAGAGCCCCGCCTCCGGCAGGCCGATTGGGTAGGGCTTGGGCTGCCCGTCACGGACTGGCGTTGGCGCGCCAATGAGCGCGTCGCAGTGCATCGCGAGTTCGAGGCCGCCACCCAGGGCGGCGCCGTTGATTGCGGCGGCGGTGGGGAAAGGCAGGTTGCTGAGGAGCGCGAACACTTCGCTCGCGTAGGCCAGGTACTTGTGGAGCGCGGCGTCGTCCAGCGATTGGATGGCGTTGAGGTCGGCACCTGCAACGAACACACGCTCGCTCGCGGACGCCAAGACAAGGCCCACGATCGAATTCCACTGCGGGTGCGAGCGGAGGGCTCGGAGGGTGTGGTCGAGGCGCTGGATGAGTTCGTGGTCGAGCACGACGACGGGCTTGCCGGGCTGCTCAAGCGTGAGCACGGCAACGCCGGCGTCGATGGTGACGGGGAGCGGGGCGATCATGCGGAAGGGTAGGTTTCACGCGCGGAGGAGTGCTCAACGCCGGGAGTCCTTGCGAGATGTTCTCCGCACCGCAGAATCTCAACTCCGGCATAGACCACGCACGCTTCTCTCATGATTGGGAAACGTTCGAGGGGCCACTCCTCACTGCGCGCTGCATCCAAAGCAGCATCGGGGCGTGTCTCTAACTTCCCACACACCGCTTTCCAAGGAGCACTTATGAAGCTCAACAACGCAACCATCCTCATTACCGGCGGCACCACAGGCATTGGCAAGGCGACAGCACTCGCAGCGGCCCGCGCGGGCGCGAACGTCGTGATCACGGGCCCCCGCGCGGAAGAAGGTGAACGCGTCACGAACGAGGTCCGCGCCGCGGGCGGCACGTGCATGTTCATATGCGGGGACGTGACCAACGAACATCACGTGGAGGATGCGGTGAAGCGTGCGGCCGCGATCAATGGGCGCTTGGACTGCGCGTTCAACAACGCAGGCGTCGAACTCTCGAACACCCCGCTCACGGAAGTCACGAGCGATCAGTACAGGCGCATCATGGATATCAATGTGCTGGGCACTATGCTGTGCCTGAAGCACGAGATGCGCGCCATGATCCGCCAGGGAAGCGGGGCGATCGTCAACAATGCTTCCATCGCTGGCACCATCGGCATGACGGGCGCGGGCGTGTATATCGCGAGCAAGCACGCCGTGATCGGGCTGACAAAGACCGCCGCCCTCGAGGGCGCGCCGCGGAACGTGCGCGTGAACGCCGTCTCGCCCGGCGGCATCGCGACGGACATGCTCACTCGTTTCGCGGGTTCCGACGCCGCGTACAAAGCCCTTGCCGCGATGCACCCGCTCGGGCGGATCGGCACACCGGACGAGATCGCCCGCCCGGTGCTGTTCCTGCTCAGCGACGAGGCGAGTTTCATCACAGGGCACGACATGAAAGTGGACGGCGGGTTTACGGTGCCCTGAGAACGACTCTACCCCCGCAGTTTTTCCAGCCTCCGGCACGCCTCGTCGATCGTCTCGGCCCGCTTGCAGAACGCGAACCGCGTGAGAGTGCGGCCCACATCCTTGTGCTCGTAGAACACGCTGGGTGGGATCGCGGCAACACCCACTTCCTTCGTGAGGTGCTCACAGAACGCGCGATCGCCGCGTGAGGCATCCAGCCCCAGGCGCTTTGAAACCGCGGCGTGGTCTGCCATCAGGAAGTATGTGCTGTCTGACCGGTGGACCGTGAGTCCCGCGCTGCGCAGAGCGGCGGCGAGTGCGTCGCGGTTGCGGGAGAAGAGGGTGCACAGGTCACGCGCGTACGTGCCGGGAGCGTTGAGGGCCGCGACCGCGCCGTGCTGGGTGATCACGCAGCCAGAGAACGAGTTGAACTGGTGCGCCGCTCGCACCGCGGCGGTCAAGTGCGGGGGCGCGATGCTCCAGCCGACCTTCCAGCCCGTGAGCGAGAACGTCTTGCCCAGGCTGCTGAGCGTGATGGTGAGGTCACGCATGCCGGGCAGCGTCGAAATCGGGATGTGCGGCAGGCTCGGCTCGTAGATGAGGTGCTCGTAGACTTCGTCGCTGACGCACACGACGTTGTGCCGCAGGCACAGGGACGCGATGAGTTGAAGTTCCTGGCGGGTGAAGACCTTGCCGGTTGGGTTGTGGGGCGTGTTGAGGATGATGGCCCGCGTGCGGGGAGTGAAGGCAGTGCGCAGTTGCTTTTCATCGAAGTGGAACGGCTCGCCTTCCCGCGCGGGCGCGTGCAGCGTGACGTACCGCCCCGTCGCGCCCGACCACGCGAGCCCCGCCGCGTAGTAATCGAAGAACGGCTCGAAGATGATGACCTCATCACCGGGGTTCAGCAGCCCCGCGAACACGCACGTCAACGCTTCGCTGCACCCACAGGTCACGGTGACCTCAGCGTCCGCGTCGACAGTACCGAATCCGCGGCGCTCCCACATCGAGGCGATCGCGCGCCGTAACGGGGGGATCCCCGCCATCGGGGCGTACTGCGCATGCCCGGCGCGCACGGCCTCGATGGCGGCATCTTTCACGTGCTGCGGGCCGTCAAAGTCCGGGAACCCCTGTGACAAGTTGACGGCGTGATGGGCAGCGGCGAGCGCGGTGTACTCGCTGAATATGGACTGGCCAAAGTGAGCGAATCGCTGGGCAACGCAGGGTGCCACGTTCGGCGTTGGTTTGGAAGGCATACCGGTCATCGGCTTCAGCGTAGCGAGAATTTTCGGTGCGCTTGCGCGTCAAAGTAGTATACACAAACATATAGTTTGTGTATACTAACTGTCGCGTGACTCAGGCGCGTATGTCCCCAAAGAGGAGCGTGCTCCATGAAGCGTTCGCTGTTCCGGCGTGCTGTCCTTGCGATCACCCTGGGTGTCATTTCCGCGACATCTAGCGGGTGCGTGTTCTGGGAGTTCTGTCTGGACGATGACGACTGGGGCGGCGGGCACCACGGCGGCGGCTGGGGTCACCACGGCGGCGGTCACGGCGGAGGTCACTGCCGCTAGCGGTGCTCGTCTTTCAGCGTGCGTTCAATGCGCCGATCCGGCACCAGCCAGAGGAGCGCCACAAGCACATAAATCGAGTGCGCGATCCAGGGCGTAACGAACGCCAAAGCGATCGCGCACACGTACAGCACGATCGAACCCTTGCCCTTGAGGTCGCTCCCCACGGCCCGCGCGAGTACGGAGTCGTTGCCCTCGCACGCGAGGATGCGGCCCTGCAGTACGTAGTACGACACCGCCGCACACAGCAGCACCCCGCCGTACGCGAGGGTGGGCACTCGCGTGAAGTGGTTCTCCCCCATCCATCCGGTGACGAACGGGAACAGAGACAGCCAGAACAGCAGGTGCAGGTTGGCCCACAGGACGCCGCCAGAGACGCGCCGGGCCGCGTGCAGCATGTGGTGGTGGTTGTTCCAGTAGATGCCGACGTACACAAAGCTCAGCACGTACGAAAGGAACACGGGCAGCAAGGGGCTGATGTCGTCGAGCGTCGCACCGTGCGGAACCTTCAGCTCAAGCACCATGATGGTGATGATGATGGCAATGACGCCGTCGCTGAACGCTTCGAGGCGGGACTTGGTCATGGCGTGGTGGGCTGCTGGTCGTCGTCCAGGTGGAGGCGGTGCATGACGCGGTGGAGGAGGGGGGCGATGAGGGTCGCGGCGGTGGTGATGAAAACCACGCCCGAGAAGATCGCGTAGATGGACGCGAAGACCTTGCCGGAGTCGGTGTGGGGCTGGTGGATCGGTCCTTCGCCGGCCAGGATCATCGACGCTTCGAGAAGGCTGTCGAGCGGAGAGAGCTTCTCGCAGCGGTTGTAGCCGATCATCCCGATCGCGAGGAACAGGCCGACGAGCGCTGCGGACACGGCAACCGCGGCGACCATGCGGCGTGCGAAACGCTGGGTGCTCAGGATGGGCTCCGAACGGTGTTCAAACATGGCGTGTATCCAGCGCAGGATCGCCCGTGAGGCCTAGCGTTATGCACTATACCCGCGCCGCCGCAGGAGCCACCCATGAAGCGTCCCGCCATGTTCCTTGCCGTTGTCAGCACGCTTGCAGCGCTCTGCGCCTGCGACGGCACCGCCTCTGCCCCCACACCACGGGCGGGCCCCATGAACACCTTTGTCAACGGGCGGCCCGCGAAGAACAGCCCGGCGGCGATGCTGATGAACCAGTCAAGCCAATACGGGCCGCAGTGAACGATCACGTGTGGCGCATGTCACACGAGGAGCGTCGCGGGCTTCTCGAGGTAGGTCTTGACCGTCGAAAGGTACTGAGCCGCCATCGCGCCGTCGATGACGCGGTGGTCGCTGCTCATGGTCATGGACATGACGAGGCCTGGGACGACCTGGCCGTTCTTGACGACGGGCTTCTCGATGGCGGCGCCGACTGCGAGGATGGCGGTGTTGGGCGGGTTGATAATGGCGTTGAAGTGGGCGACGCCGAACATGCCGAGGTTGCTGATGGTGAAGGTGGCGTCGGACATCTCATTTGGAGCGAGGCCCTTGGCACGGGCCTTCTCGGAAAGGGTCTTGGTCTGGGCGGAGATCTGGCGAAGGCCGAGCTGGTCGGCGTTGCGCAAGGTCGCAACGACGAGCCCACCACCCGTGCCGTCCTCTTGGATCGGAAGCGCGATCGCGACGCCGACGTTGACCTCTCCCACGTACTCGATGGCTTCGCTGCCGGCTGCGCCGGACCAACGGCTGTTGATGTAGGGGTGCTGGAGCATGGCGAGGGCGCAGGCGCGGACGAGGAAGTCGTTCACGCTGAGCTTGACGCCCTGCTGGGCGAGCTGATCGTTGAGCTGTCCGCGGAGTGCCATCAACGGCTGCATGTCAACGTCGAATGTCACTTGGTAGTGCGGGATCGTGCCCTTACTCTCGGCGAGGCGCTGCGCGATGATGCGACGCATATTGGAGACGGGGATGCGGCGGGCGGTGAGGGTGGACGCCGCGACGGGGAGCGGGGCCTGCACGCGGGGCGCGGCGACGCTCGCGCGGGAGGGAGCAGCAGGGGCAGCGGTTGTGCCGCCGGCGATGGCCTCTTCGACGTCCTTGCGAACGATGCGGCCGCCGGGGCCGGAGCCGTGGACGCGGGTGAGGTCGAGGCCGGCCTCGTCGGCAATCTTGCGGGCGAGGGGGGATGCGAAGACGCGGTCGGCTGCGCCGTTGCCTGGGGAGTGGCCGTTCGAGGCGGGTGCATCGAGAACAGCGGTGGCGGAACCGCTGCGTGCCGGGGCGGAAGAACCGCCTTGCTGTGTGGCCTTCGCGGGCGCTGCGCCGCCCTTCGCGCTTGCTGCCGCAGCGGCGACATCCTCACCCGTGCCGGCAAGCACCATCATGAGCGTGCCGACGGCGACCTGCTGGCCCTGTGGAACCAGGATCTTCGCGACGGTTCCGTCGTCAAAGGACTGGAGCTCCATGGTGGCCTTGTCGGTCTCGATATCGGCGATGACGTCGCCGGTCTTGACCTTCTGGCCCTCCTTGACGTTCCACTTGACGATGGTGCCCTGCTGCATGGTGTCGGAGAGGCGGGGCATGGTCACTTCGATGGGCATTTGAAACCTCAAAGCGAAAAGCTCAAAACTCAGATCAGACGGTTCGACGCTTGACGGTAGACGCGGATTTGGTGCGAGAAATCATTGCTCCGAGCACCTTTCTCAGACTCACCGTTTCTTCAATGAGCGGCTGCAGTCGTTCGGGTTCTATCCACTTGTGGCGAGTGCAGAGTCGAAGCCAGAATCGGGTTTCATTCAGCTCCTTCACTGCGATACACAAGCACTTTACAAAGTCGGCACGGCTCATTGCCTCATCAGCCTCGAACACGTTTGCACCGACCGAAGTGCCCGAAGCCAACAACTGATCAAGGAGCCTCTTTGGCATGCCACCCTGACCCGCAGCATCCGCGACGCGAATGACTCGGTCGCACACTTCCTCAACTCGTGTCAGCAAACTCTCCTGTAACCTCGCCATTCTGATGCCTTCTTTGAGCTTTGCTGCTTTGAGTTCTGAGTCTTTACCCCACCACCTTTTTCACCGCCGCCACAATC
>CALLYM010000215.1 GCA_937858155.1 uncultured Phycisphaerales bacterium
CGATGCCCTCTCCCAGGCGATTGAAGCGGCCAACCAGCAGACCGTCACCGGCTGGAGCAAGCGTGAGGCCGGCTCGGAAGGCGACGCAAAGCCCAGCGAGAAGAAGCCCAAGGGCGAGAAGAAGGACGGCGCCAAGAAGGACGCCGAGCCCAAGGCCGAGAAGGCTGAGAAGGCTGAGAAGAAGCCCGCCAAGGAAAAGGCAGAGAAGCCCGCGAAGAAGTAAGTGGACCTGTTCCGGAACGAAAAAGCCCCGCATCGAGCGGGGCTTTTTTCTTGGCACCAGGGTTGGCTACACGTCAGGCTCCAACAGCCGCGGCTCGCGCATCACTTCGCGTCGACCGGCGGCACGTACTCGGTGATGGCGGTGTTGCCGATCGCGTAATACTTGATCGATGCGTTCTTGCTCACACGGAAGATCAGTGTCATCTGCTGCTCGCCCGCGCGGCTGCGGGTGATGGTGGGCAGGTCCGCCAGCGAGTTGATGGTCTTGTCCGGCGTGTACCGCATCATCACCTTCACCTCGTCCTCGTACTGGAATCCGATGACGGGGTACGACTGCCCGTTGGTGTCTATCAGCAGCGCGGGCAGCGAAAGGTCCATCTGCGACGCCACGGGCCCGAGCATGGACGCGGGCGACGCCTTGAAGTCCGCGCCGCTCACGGTGAGGTGCACGAGGGTGGTATCGGGCTCCACCACGAAGCGCTCCACGCGGAGGGCCTTCTCAAGGCCACCCATCTTCATCTTGATGACGTCCTGCTTGTCCCAGAGGGCCTCGCCGCCCTTCACCATGTTGCGGAACTTGCTCTCCTCGTCCTCGTCGATCTCAAGCTTGCCGTGCTGGCCGAGCTGGATGGTCCAGCCGATGTTGTCGCCCGTGCGGATGCCCGGCAGGGCGGCCGAACCACTCTCACGCTTCACCTGGAGAACACGCTCGGTATCCAGTTGCGAAACGAGACCGGTAGAACTGCCCGCGGCAAAGCCCGGCAGGTTCAGAATCGCCGCGTCCCGCAGAGCGGCCGAGGGGAACGTGACATCCGCGGCCTTGCCACGCAGGTCGATGCGGCTGCCCCGAACGTACAGAGCAATGGGGTTGTAGTTGTTGGGGACGACAAACTCAAATCCGAAGTACGCGTCCGCGCCGCCGCCGACGGAGGAAATGAACACCTCGCGGGCGTTGTAGCGCCAGCGGGCGAACTTGGGCAGAAGGTCCTGCGGCTTGGTGTTCTCGCCGGGCACGGCAAGCTCGGCCTGGGACGAGACCGCCACCGGGAAGTACATCTCGCGCTGCTCGTCATTCTGATCGGCCACCAGCAGGCGCACCTGCCCGGCCCCCACGATGACCTTACCCGACTTCTCGCCCGACCCCGGGCCGAACTTCAGCACAAAGCCCTCGATGCGGGAGTTGGGGTCGTAGGGCTTGCCCTCGGGGGTAGCCGCCTGCTGAGACACCGTCTCCCACTGATCGGATAGGAGCGACTTGAGATCGCCCTTGACCGCGAAGCGCTTGACCAGCGAGACCTCGTCGGGGCGGATCGTGTTGCGGGCCCCGCCCTCGTTGTACGACACCCGCATCGCGCTGCCTTCCTGGGCGGCGTCGGGATGCCAGCGTGCCAGAGGCTCATCGACCGCGAACGCACGCTCGGAGAGAGCCCCGTACAACCCGGCGGTGATCTCGTCCACGGGGAATATCAGGCGGTCCTTGCGGACGAGGTTGCCCGTGTTGTCGTAGCGGTAGGGCTGGTAGCCCATGAATTCGGTCTTGATCCGCAGGTTGGTGAGGCTGATGGCAATGATGCCCGCGGTGATCGTCCCGATGATGAGCCCGCACACCGCACCACCCGCGTAGTTGACCGGGGTGGTCACCAGGATGTTTGCCCGGAGGATCGAGTCGGTGATCGCCCGCAGCACCCCCAGCGAGATGCCAAAGGGCAGCGCCAGCCCCAGGCCCCACGCCGAGGCTTCGGCGATGTTGCCCATGGTCCCCTTGCCCAGAGCAGACAGGATGAAGTACGAAGTCGGCTCCCACAACGCGAACGCGATGGCACCCGCGATGATGGTGCACATCATGTGGATGAGCGCGTTGTAGAAACCGCGCGTGCTCCAGATGTAGCCCACGAGGCCCGCGATGAGGATGATGACGAGGGAGAAAATCATGGGAAAAACCCTGTGTGAACCGAACTCACAAACCAAACGGGCAAACACTCCATCCCGCACGTACCTGGCTATTGCACATCTACTGATACCGTCAGGCCTTGGCCCCGGTTGCAGGCGCCGCCTTCGGGGCCGCCGCCTGGGAAGGGGCCCCCGGGGCGGGGGCCTGTTCCGCGGTGACCCGACCCACTTCCTCCACGCTGGTGGTGCCCTCGATCGCCTTCCTTAGGGCGGCCTGCTGTATGCTGGGCAGGTTGCGCTTTCGGAGGAGCAGCTTCAGGGCATTCCAGTCCTGCGCCTTGATCGCCTGGCGGTCGGCGTCCTCCAGCAGGTAGACCTCAAAGGCGCCCTCCTGGCCGAAGTAGCCATTGCCGTCGCACATGGAACAGGTCTGGGGCTTGTCCTTCACCATTACTTGCCCGCCCTTCTTGAAGAGTTGGGGCACCTTGTCGGTAGGCAGACCCAACTTCTTGAGCATGTCGGGAGAGGGCTGGTAGGGCACCTTGCAGTTCTGGCAGAGTTTCCGGAGAAGGCGCTGTGCAATGACCGCTTTGAGGTTCTTCGCGGCAACATCCGCATCCCCCACTGCCTTCACGTACCCCTGCATGGCCTGCAACGCCCCACTGGCACCGACCGACAGGTATACACGGCACCGTTCGCCGTCGGCCTTCGCGACCTCCTTGGCCGTGTTGTTGTCGGGCATTTCCGCCACGCCCAGCACGTCGGGGTCGCGCCGGATCATGGAACGCACGAATGTGCTGTACTCCGGGCCTTCGGCGGTCGCGTCAAACTTATTCTGGCGGACGCCCTCGAGCGAGCCCTGGGGGTCAATTTCCACTGTCTGCACGTTCTGCGTGCACGCGTCCGTGAGGCGCATGAGGGTGTAGAACGTCGTCGTACGCCCGCCGTCCGGGGGCGCCGCAACGAGCACCACACCGCCCTTAGACGCGACGAGCTTCTTGACATCGTCGACTTGCTGGGTCAGCAGGCCCATCTCCGCGAGGTCGCGCTGCACGGCCTTGTCGGGGTCGAACAGCATGGTCACACGCATGCCCGACTGCGCGCCGATGCTGGTGACACGCACCTTGCGCTTGAGGTCGGACCGCTCGACGGTCACCTCCCCCATCTGCTTCTTGCGCCGATCGGCCAGGTCCATCTTGGCCGCGGCTCGCCAGAAGTCCATGATCCGCAGCGCATCCGCGCCGGGCATCGGGTCGCTGTTCACCGGCACGCCGTCCACCAGCATGCGCGTCTGGTATTGCCCGTCCTTGCCTGTGGGCAGGAATTCCACCTGGGAGGCACGGGCCTGGCCCGCTCTGCTGTAGATCGATTCCGCCTGCACGCGCAGGTCAAACTCGGGCGTGCCGGTCTGGGGCACCTGCACCACCGACTTGTCCGGGCTCCGGATGACCAGTTCCGCCTTACCGGCGAGTTTTTCCTGCTCCTTGGCCTTGCGGGCCTCGCTCCACTTGGAGGTGTCAAGCAGATTGATCCGGTGCGCCTCAGGGACACGCTCGTCCTTGTTGTGGACGCTCGTGAAAATCATGATGTCCGCGGCGAGGATGACGATCATGAGGAGCCAGCCAAGCCAGAACGCTAATTCCGACTTCATCGGCATCGCAATGGCCACCAGCACCGCGGCGGTGCCCATGACCAGGTGGATCATGTTGTACTTTTCGCGCGGCAGCGTAAAACGGGCCGCGTGCTTGTCGAAGATCCTCGAGATGATGATGCCCCAAGGGATGAAGGGCAGCAGCAGAAGCACCGGCTTCCACGGGGAGACAAGCAGGAAGCCCGCGGCGAGGGTGAATGTGGACTGTGGCATCATGGCGTTCCGTGGCGATGGGACTCGGTACTGACGGGACCGGCCCCAGGTTGCACCCAAGAGGCCTGTCCCCAAACAAATACCACAACCCGGCGGCCCTTCCCGCCATGGGGAGGGAAGAGCAGGCCGAGAGCGGGGAGATAGCGTAGCAGATTTCCGGCGAGTTGGCGCGACGAACAGAGGGCGAACAACGCCGCTGTTGGCGTGGCACGATTGTCTTTCCTTCTTGACACGGCGGTCATTCCGTCGAAATGGCAGCAGGCCAAGGAGAAGCGTCGATGAGGACAGCATGCGAAATCGGCGATCCGCTCTTACCGCTCTCTGCGCAATGCTGCCGGCGCTGCTGTGTCAGGTATTTGCTGCCCTGCAAGCACGTGCAGACTCCGTAGCATGGAGCCAGCCTTTTCCCTCAGGCCGCACCGCGCACAGCGTTGCATTCGACGCCTACCGGAACACGCTTGTGATGTTCGGCGGCTTTGCCAATGTGGCGAATGGTGAAACGTGGGAATGGAACGGTGCTGGGTGGACGCAGCGGATCGTGCCTGGCCCACCAGCGCGGTACGGGCACCAATTGGTGTACGACTCGGCGAGGCGGGTCAGCGTGCTATATGGCGGCTTTGCGCCCGGCGAAGGTCCCCTCGGTGACACATGGGAGTGGGACGGTACGACATGGACCCAACGCGACATCGACGGGCCACCGGGGAGGCAGGGACATTCCATGGTCTACGACTCCGATCGTGGCGTGATGGTGCTGCACGGCGGGGTTACGTCGACTGGCGTGCATAGCACGCAAACGTGGGAGTGGGACGGTCAGGCTTGGTCGCTGCGGTCGGAGGTGGGTATCGAGCGTGTCCAAGGCGGCATGGCCTATGACGCTGCACGGCATGACGTGGTGCTGTTCGGTGGGTACGACAGCGCGGGTTACAACAGTGATACCTGGACATGGGATGGTTCGTCGTGGACTCGTCACGAAGTGTCGGGGCCGACACCTCGACGCCTACACACCATGGCGTTCGACACGGTGCGCGGCGTCACCGTGCTCATGGGCGGCGTCCGGGATGGATTCAACTACAGCAACGAGACATGGGAATGGGACGGGGCGGCGTGGGTTCAACGAGCGGGGGTTGGCCCCTCGGCTCGCGCGGCCGCCGCGATGGCCTTTGATTCCACCCGGCACGTGACGCTGCTGGTGGGAGGTATGACTCTGTCGGGATCGGACTCAGAAACTTGGTCATGGGATGGCGGCTTCTGGGCAAAGGTCTCGGCGGGCGGGCCGCCGCCTCGGACGGGAGTGGCGATGGCCTACGACACCTCGCGCCATGTCGCGGTTCGCTTTGGCGGATGGGACCTTGTGCCATACCCAGCCGGGCAATACGACGCGTCAACATGGGAGTATGACGGCGCGAGTTGGACGGTGCGCGCCACGACAGGCCCGCCGCGCCGGCAGAAGGCCGCGATGGCGTATGACAGTGCGCGGGGCGTCTCGGTGTTGTTCGGCGGGGGGACGCTGTTTCCACTGGGCGATACGTGGGAATGGGACGGGTCCGCGTGGAACCAGCGGAGTGTGGTGGGACCCTCCGCGCGGCAGAAGCATGTCATGGCGTACGACGCGGACCGCGGGGTCGTCGTTCTGTTTGGAGGGAGGGACGGTTCGACAACCCTGGGCGACACGTGGGAATGGGATGGCATCACGTGGAGCCAGCGGCTGGTTGCGGGCCCCGCCGCGAGAGAGGACGCGGCAATGGCGTTTGACGCGGCACGGCACGTGGTCGTGCTGTATGGCGGCTGGTCGGGCGGTGCAGTGCATTACGACGATACTTGGGAATGGGACGGGAACGCGTGGAGCCAGCGGGCAACGCCCGGCCCGGCCCCTCGCCATTCTCACGCCATGGCTTTCGACCTGAGCAGGTCAGTCACCGTGATGGTCGGCGGAACAAACGGCACGACGCCGTTCTTTCACGACGCGTGGGAATGGGATGGCAATGCTTGGACGCAACGCGCACAGGACATGCCCTCCCCCCGGGCAAACCACGCCATGGTGTACGATGCTTACAGGTCTTACACGCTCGTCTTCGGCGGCACGATCAGCGGCACTCCCAACGGGGAGACATGGAGACTGGGCATGGCGTGCGACCCGCTCGACTTCAACCGCGACGGGGTGTTTCCTGACGCCGCAGACCTGGGCGACTTCATTTCCGTCTTCGGTGGCGGGATGTGCGGCACGGGCGTGTGCGGCGACATCGACTTCAACAACGACGGCATCTTCCCTGATACAACCGACATCGACAGTTTCTTGTCTTTGTTCGGTGGCGGCTTGTGTCCGTGACGAATGCTCCCCGGACCTACCAGATGGTGTGCTGCATCTATGCCAGCGCCGCGTCGTACAGTGCAAGTGCGGGAATTAAGCGGCGGCCGGCTGCCGCGCCGGGAACAGGCCTTACCGCAAGCACGGGCCGCCGGAGAAGATACTCAGCAGCGCGTCGATGTCCAGCGTGTCCGGGAAGAGCGTGTCGTTGTTGAAGTCCACGTCCCCGCAGTTGGGGTCGTTGGAACAGATGCCACCGGAGAATACCGCGAGGAAGTCGTCGATGTCTTGTGTGTCCGGGAAGAGCGTGTCGTGGTTGAAGTCGACGCTGTCACACTCCGCGAGGTAGACGTTGCTGACCGCCGTGGTCGAGAGGCCCAGGGCGTCCGTCACCGTCAGACGCACCTCGTAGTAAATCACATCACCCATCGCGCCCGAGTGCGGGCTGAGTACCGCGGACGCTTCGCACTGGTTGATGAGCGGCTCGGGGTGCGTGTGGTCGTTGTGGTGCAGAATCACCTGCCAGGAGCACGTCCGCTCGCCGGGCCCATGCTCGGCGTCGGTGATAACGGCAGTAAGCGGCACCGTCGCGCCTGTCTGCGGGTCAATGGATAGACCGTCGATCGGCGACGTGATAGTGACCTGCGGCGGCGTGTTGTTGCCTGTGAAGAAGGTGGACGCGCTGGTGGACTGCCCGGCGTTGTCGGTCACTGTGAGCGTCGCGTCAAACCGCACCGGCTTGTTCGCCGGGATGGGCTCCGCGTACGCACGCAGCTCCGCGACGGAAATGAACCTGTAGTCCCCGCCCGGCACGCCGTACAGACGGATACCCGTGCAATCGACGGGCGCAAAGTCCAAGGAATAGGTCTGGAAGCCCACGCCATCACCCTGTGCGGGGTAAGCCGGGTTGGATGCAAGGCCGGAAACGTTTGTCCACACGCCGTTGACGCGTGCCTGAACCGTCATGACGTCGAACCACCCTCCCGCCGAGCCAAACTCCACGCCCTCCTGGAACAGCACCCGCTGGATTCGCCGCGCCGACGGAAAGGTGTACCCGATCCAATCTTCCGTGCCCTGGTCGCCCATGTGGTATGTGTCGAAACTCGTGGAAGAATCGTTGGACCCGACCGGCGGGCGCACGCCGTCCCGCAGCGTTTCCGGATCAGAGCTTCCGCCACCCTGCGGCCCCGGCGGCGTCAGGGAGTACACCTTGGCCACCACCGTGCCCGACGCAGTAACATCCTCCAGCGGGATGTAGACATGGGAAGGATTGGCCTCCGTGGAAGGCGGCGATCCATCACCAAAGTCCCAGACGTACGACACAGCGCCCTGCCCGTCAAACGTGCCGGCGCTCGAGAATGAGACCGGCGCAGGCATCGTTCCAAATTGCGGCGACGCGCTCGCGTGCGCCGTCGGCGGCGCGTCCACGCCGTAGTAAAAGCGGCGCAGGCTGCTGCTGCCGTCGTAGGAATACCCGATGTAATACACAAACCCGTCCACAGGGTTCTTCGCGACGCACACGACAGGCCCAAGGTCTTCTGCGAACTTCTCGATCTGGCTGGGCTGTCCCTGCGCGTTGAACTTCAGGTTGTAGATCCACCCTCCGGAGAAGTCGCCGAAGAAGAGTGAATTGTCGTACGAGGGCGGATAGGCGAGGCCTGTGTACCAGCACCCTGCGATCGCCGAGGACGAGTTGATGTGGAACGTGGAGCCGGTGATCGGCGACGAAGGGCTGGCGATATCCACCCACGAAGCCTGCGAACCGCTGAACGTCGCGATCCGCGTGGGCTGGAGGTGCCCCCAGTCCATGATCGGACGCGTGTGCTCAAAGCGGGGCGTGCCCGCGGCAATCTGCACCCCTGCGTTGCAAGGGTTGGGCCACGAAGGCGTTCCTACGACCTCCTGCTGGATGAGGTCCTGGAAGCGGAACGATGGAATCGTGCACCCACCGGTCCCGAACAGCGGGTTGGATGCAAACTGGTTCGCCGTGAGGAGCGGCGTGTAGTCCGGGTCCGCCTCCAACCCCTCAAAGAGTGGCCAGCCCAGGTTGAGGCCGCCCCCGGGCACAATGTCCAACTCCTCGTGGTGGGCCCACCCGACGTCGCCCACGTACAGCACGCCCGGGTTCGCCAGCGCAGGGTTGCCGCTGCCCGAGCCGGGCTTGATGCAGATCCGGAACGGGTTGCGCAGCCCAAGCGCCCACACGCGGGAACGCACCGAGTGCGGCTGCGCCGGGTTGTAGAACGGGTTGCTGGGGATGCCGTCGCCCGTGTTGGGGTCCAGCCGCAGAATCTTGCCGCTCAACGAGTCCACCTGCTGAGCCCGCAGGGCACCCACGTCGGTCTCGGGAGTCAAGATGCCGTCCTGGAGCGCGGTATTGGAACTGGCGGAACGGAACCCCCCCACGTCGGCCACGTCGAACGAAGCGCCATCTCCCAGGCTCGCCAGCAGTGTGCCGTCATCGCCGAAGAGGAGCGTGCCCGGCCCGTGCGACTCGTGCGTGATGGGCGACCCAGTGAACCGTGTCTCCCCCATCATCACAAACCGGGAATTGGGCAGCACGCTATGAAAACCGTCCGCGGAGTTCGCCGTGTACCTCGTGATGCGACCGATGGTGTCGACAAAGAACTCGTCGGCGTTGGGGTTGTACTGCGGCGTACCGAAGTACATCAGGTGGTGGTAGTCCACCACGTAAGACAGGTAGATCCGCCCGTTGGTCAAAAAGTTGGGGTCCAGCGCGAAGCCCAGCAGGCCAAAGTCGCGCCAATTCCCCACCTCCTCCGTGATGTCGATCAGGGGCTGGGCGCTCTTCACGCCGTTCTCGACGATCCACACCTTGCCGCCCTTCTCCCAGACGTAGGCGCGGCCGTTGGCGTCGAAGGTAACGCCGGTTGCCTGATCCCAACCACCCACGATCAACTGGTTTGAAAAGGACTGCGCCCGCGCCCCCGCGCACAGCGCACCCGCCGCCACCAATGCTGAAACCCATACCTTGCGCATGACATTCCCCTCTGCCCACTGGGCGCGTGCGCCTAGATGATGCGCCAAGAACGGCGATGGTCAACAAATGTGGGCGTATTCCGCGTGCGACGTCACGACGCACCGCCTCAATAGGCAGTGCCAGCACCCCATAACCAAGCGGCCACCAACTGTTCTTGTGCCTCAGTCCCGCGGGTCGGCCACTTATCCAAGCTTCTTCATCATCATGCGGAACTCGTCGACGTTCGGGCTGGCTTCTTCGGCCACCCGCAGCGCGATGAACTCTTTCTCCACAAGCTGCACAAGGCTCATGTTGAAGTCGATCATGCCGGCCTGGCGGGCCTCGACGCTCTTGAGGTATTCGCGCAGCTCGCCCTCGCGTCCTTCCAGGATGAACTTCCGGACGACACCGTTGTTGATGAGGATTTCCAGTCCGGGGATGCGTGCGATGTTCGCGTGCAGCGTGGGCAGCAGCTTCTGGTACACGAACGCCCGCATCTGGTACGCGAGGATCTTCCGCACCTGCTCCACTTCTTCCTGCTCGAACAGCCCGTAGATGCGGCTGAAGCACTGCGTCGTCGACGACGCGTGGATCGTTCCATACACCAGGTGGCCCGTCTCGGCGGCGTGCAGCGCGGCCTCGAACGTCTCGTTGTCGCGCATTTCACCCACCAGCACCACGTCCGGGTTCTCACGCACGAGCGCGCGGAGAGCGATCTTGAAGTCCAGGCAGTCGATGCCGATCTCGCGCTGGTTGATCGTCGCCTTCTTGTCCGTGAAGATGTACTCGATCGGGTCTTCGATGGTCACGATGTGCACGGGCTTGCGCTCGTTCACATAATCGAGCATGGCCGCGATCGTGGTGGACTTGCCCGAGCCCGTCACGCCGCACAGCAGCACGATGCCGTTGGGCTGGGTCGCGATCTCCGCCATGCTGGGCGGCAGGAACAGGTCCTCGAACTTACGGATGTTGCTGGTGATGAGGCGGGCCGCCACGCTCAGCTTGCCGCGGGCCTGGAACAGGTTCACGCGGAAGCGGTTATTGTCGTCGTAGTCGTACGCGAAGTCCACCGAGCCGAACTTGTGCAGGTCCTCCACCTGCTCCTTGTCCAGGATCGCCTCGGCGATGCCCCAGAACTCCTCCGTGGAAACGGGCTCGCAGTCGAGCGGCTTGAGCGCGCCGCGCAGACGCAGCTTCGGCACCTGGTCGGACTTCATGATGAGGTCCGACGTGTTCATCTTGATGGCCGCCGCGAGAAACTTCCCCCAGCGCGTGGCGTGCGGGTCGCTCTTTTTCTTCCGGCCCATCGAAATGTGCCCGGTCGCTGCGGCTGTGGACGGTGTCGTGTCGGTGTCAAGGCTCATGGCGTGCTTCCCAGCGGTCGGATTCACGGACGGGGCTGCGTGCCCATTCCGGGTGGCAACGGTAGCGGTGTTCAAGCGATGACTCCAACGTGCGGGGAAAACACACCCTCGTCGGGCGCGCACAGGGCAACCATTCGCACCGCCCCGCGGCCGGTTGCCCGATGCGACAAGCGGGAAACAAAAAAACACCCCGCACAGGGGCGGGGCGTTCAAGGGTTCGTGGAACAGGTTCCAGTTTAGTTCAACACTGTCTGGCTCACACCCGATGCGCTGGCGCTGGTGGTCGTGATGATCACGCCCGAGTTCGTCGGGGTCGCCTCGCCCGTGATCGCCGCCGTCAGGGCGGCCACCTGCGCAAGCGCTTCCTTGTTCCCCAGGAAGTGTGCTTCCAGCTGCAGGCGGATCTTTTCCATTGCTTTGTTCTGGATCTGGCGCACGCGCTCCTTGGTCACGCCGATGATCTGGCCCACCTGCTCCAGGGTCATCGGCTTCTCTGCCTCCGCAGCCTCGAGCCCGAAGCGGTGCTCGATCACCGTGCGCTCGACCTCAGAAAGGTCTGCACGATTCTCCAGCACGATGCGCCGGACCTCTTCCGCGGCGTCCTTCTCGAACGAAGTACGCTTGATCTCCAGGAAGTTGGACTTCTCCAGCTTGGGGTCAAAGTCCGTCGGGAAGCGCTGGCGGTACTTGGACAGCTTCATGCCCTGACGGCTGAACGCCTTCAGGATGGCACGGCACGCGTATGTGCTGAACTTGTAGCCGCGCCCCGCGTCGAACTTATCGACCGCACGGAGCAACGCCATGTTGCCCTCGCTCACAAGGTCGGCAAAGTCCACCTCGCTCATGCGGGTTCGTTTCGCCATCGCCAGCACCAGCGCGAGGTTCGTCTCCGCGATCTGTTCGCGGATGCGGTCCGCCATGCGGTACCAGCGCAGCAACGTTTCCGCCTGCTCGGGCGTGGGCATCCGGCTGTCGCTGGACCACACGTCCTGCTGAATCTTCCAGATCTGGTACCGCGCGTAGTTGAACTGGTGGAACAGGATTTTTTCCTGCGCTCCTGTGAGGATCACCTGCTGCGCGGACTTGACGGTCCGACCGCGGGCCGCAGAGATATCGTCCATCACCGGGTGGTACCACGTGGTATCGGGCTTGGGCACATCGGCCGCGTCGTCGTAGATCTTCCGCTCCGCGTTCTCCTCATCGAACGCCGGGCTGGGGATGAAGTCCTGCTCCTGGGACATGACCTGATTCAGGAGGCGTTCATCCTCCACCGACAGGCGACGACGCACCACCTGACGCCCGACCCGACCCGCCGGCGCGTCGACCGTGGCCGCAGCCACACCGACGCGGGTCCGACGCCGGACCTGCTCGAGCGGGCTAAGGGTGCGTTTGGTTGTGCTCTGTCCCATGGTGTTCATTCCTTGCTCATCCTGGCATTGGGCCGGTGCTGTCTCTCGTTGGCTTATCCCGGCTTCGTAGTTTGCCCCAGCGGCACGTCCGATTCGCGATCCGTGACTTCCTCCACCGGACGTGCTACCTGCCAACCAGTGTTCGTGGCGGCTCATCCGCCCCGCGCACACTGGCGCTCACACGTTGTGAAACCCGAGGGCCGCCTTCCGGCAGACGCTCGAAAAAAAACTCTCCCCCCATATTCCTACCCACTCCCGACACAGCCACCAACAACCTCAACCCATCCGCGCCGACAACCACCACCCGAAACCCACCACACCCGGGGGAATCTCGTTCGGAAATCGCTTGTTTGGATGTTGGCGGGGCTGTTTCGTGGCCCCTTGTTGCCACAGTTTTACGCTCTGAGCGCGCGAAAGTTCCACCTCCCGGGGCCTTCCCCGAATAGATAACCGCTTACGCGCCGTCCCTGACTGTGGCTACCGGGCACTCCGTCGCCCGGCAGACTGGCTCATGGCACCCATGTTGATGGATCGAAGGGTTCCCGACCACGTGCCGTCCAAGATATCGTTTTTTCGTTTTCGCGCCAAGCATGACATGACTTTTCAACAGAACTTCAAGGTCGGGTATTGTCCGGTAATGGTCGGGCCCGTGGGGGAATGATCGCCACCGTCCGCTATTCCCGGATTCCAACCGTAATACCGTGCCACTTGGCAACGCAACAAACCGCCCCACACAGGAACCTGGCTATGCCCCTCTCGCTCCCAAACCTCCCGTACGCCTTCGACGCGCTCGAGCCGCACGTTGACACACAGACGATGCAGATCCACCACGGCAAGCACCACGCGGCCTACGTGACCAACTGCAACAAGGCTCTGGAAGGCACCCCGCTGGCCGAGAAGGACGCCAACTGGCTCATCACGCACCTCTCAGAAGTCCCGGAAGACAAACGCGGAGCGGTCCGCAACAACGCAGGTGGGCACGTGAACCACTCCATGTTCTGGTTGGGGATGGCCCCCAGCGGCAAGGGTGGCGGTGGCGAGCCGACCGGCGCACTCATGGACGCCATCAAGAAGTCCTGGGGTGAGTTCGCACACTTCAAGGAAAAGTTTGCGGCCGCCGGTGTGGGCCGCTTTGGAAGCGGTTGGGCGTGGCTCTGCGTGATGCCCGACAAGACCGTGCAAATTTGCTCTACCGCGAACCAGGACAATCCGCTCATGGGGAAGGCCCTCGTCGGCTGCGAGGGCACACCGGTCCTGGGCGTGGATGTCTGGGAGCACGCCTATTACCTGAAGTACCAGAACCGCCGCCCGGACTACCTCGCTGCATACTGGAACGTGGTGAATTGGGGACGCGCCGCGGAGCTGTTTGCGGCGGCAAAGTAACCAGTCCACGCACTCACTACTGTTGCCCGTGCCCACCTCCACCTCCCCCACCGCCGCCATGCCCCCCCGCCACAAGGTGGCGATGCTCGTCTTTCTCTTCTCGCCCTTCGCGGTGGTCACGCTGCTGTGCGTGCTGATCGCGCAGTCCTTGAAAGACCCGAGCATCCACAAGCTCCCGCCCGTCGGTGCGGGCGCGGGCGAAACTGGGGGCGCCAACTTCATCGGCGAGGAGCTTGCCAAACGCGACAAGACACCCGCCGCGATAACGCCAGCGAACGGGCACGCCCCCGCCGCGGAAGCCCCCGCGAGCGACAAGCCCGACGACACGATGATCAACCCCGTCACCCTTGACACAGGGTTCTTCATCATCGTGAGCGACAAGACGGGCAAGGCGACCCCGAGCAGCCCCATCTACCTCGCGGGCACGGTGAACGGCTGGGACCCTGGGAACCAGCAGTACAAGCTCACCGCCCAGTCCGACATGCGTTGGCGTCTGCACGTCACGAAAGAAATGCTCAAAGGGTCTCCGAGCACGGTGGAGTTCAAGTTCACCAGGGGCTCGTGGGCCACCGAAGAGCTCAATGCCGACTTCAGCGTGCCCGGCAACAAGATGCTGCCGAAGGTGCCGGCGAGCAAGATAAAGCCGGGCGAACCGCCGAGCATCGAGTACACCATCGTCGCGTGGACTGACACCGCACCCAACTTCACGGCGCGCCACATCGGCGACGATTACAAACCGATGACCGTGACGGGCGACCTGCGCCGCCTCCAGGTGCAGGGAGGGGCAGGAAACGCCGCGGGGCACTCACGAGATCTTCTGGTGTGGCTGCCGCCGGGGTACGACAAGCCGGAGAACTCGGGGCTCTCCTACCCCGTGCTTTACCTGATGGACGGCCAGAATCTCTTCGAAAAGCCCGCGACAGCGCCGGGCGAGTGGAAGGCCGACGAGACCGCGACCGCGCTCATCACGGGCGGCAAGGCAAGGCCGTTCATCATCGTGGGCGTGCCGAACTCCGGCTCCGCGCGGCTGCAGGAATACATGCCCCCAGCGATGGGGAATGAACTACTGAAGGACGCAAAGCCGCAGGGCGATGCGCACGTGGAGTGGCTCATGCACACAGCCATGCCGCGCGTGGAATCGGCGTTCCGCGTGGCGAAGGGCCCCGAGAACACCGGCATCGGCGGGTCCAGCATGGGTGGGTTGATCGCGCTCTATGCCGGCGCGACACACCCGGACACCTTCGGCCTCATCCTGGCCGAAAGCCCGGCCCTGCGCCTTGGAAAGGACTCGGACTGGAAGTCCGTCTTCGAAGGCACAAAGCGCTGGCCGCAGCGTGTCTACATCGGCGTCGGAGGCAAAGAAGGCTTCGACAAGCAGCAGGTGAGCGACTCTTTCGCAGCCAGCGTCAAAGAGTTTGACGCCATGCTGACCAGCGCCGGGCTTGACCAGTCGCGTAAGGAGTTCGTATTCGAGCCGGATGCCGTGCATAATGAAGGTGCCTGGGCGGAACGTCTGACCGGGGCGGTGGAGTTCTTGTTCCCGCCCGTCGCTCATCGCCCCAAGTAAGTGTCGCGCGTAGAGTGAGCCTGGAAACGCAAGCATCTCAACACAAACCGCAACTCTCCAACCCGTCTGACGTACAACCTGACGTCCATGCGTCTCCCACGCTCCAGGGTCTATCGGGCGTTCAAGGAACTCGACCCCCTCTCCAACAGCGAGTGCGAGGGTCTGGTCGTCCGCGCCGAAGTCAACCACCCGTCGCTCTTAGTGCTGACGCCGCTCGTGGTGATGTACATTGCGCTCGCGCTGTGGCCCGTCGCCTGGGTCGTCGCCGCGCTGCTGCTGCCGCTCCGCAAGTACGTCCCGTTGCTCCCCGCGACGCTGGGCGCACAGATCGTCCTGCTTGTTGTAACCACTGCGGTTGCCGCGGCGCTCGCCTACCTCCTGACGCGCGACGCCTGCCGCTACCTTGGCCTGCGTCGCGAACTCCGGCGCTGCCACTGCCCCCGCTGCGACCAGCCGCTCGTGGGCCTTCCCATCAAAACAACCGGCGACGACGGCGACCCCGCCAAGCGATTTGTGCGGTGCCCGGAGTGCGGACGCAGGCACAACCTGCTGGAACTGGGGCTCACGCCGCGGGACCTGATTCCCTACGAACAGCGGGCCGTGCTGCCGGACACGGCGGAGTTCCGGAAGGACGGCTCTAGACGGTTTTGACGCAACGTTGTCGTGCGTTTGGAGTATCTTGTCTCGTGCGCATCCCCCTCCACAAGGTCTACCGGGCATTCCCGGAGTTTGACCGCTTCAGCGACGAGCGGTGCGAGGCGTACATGCTGTACGTCCATCGGCGTTATGCCTCCAGACTGACGACTGTGGGCATCCTCGTGTGGCTTGGCGCCATTTTCAGCACCGTTGTCGGGTTGTTCCCGGTCACACGCATCGGCACCGCCCTGACGCGCTGGTACTCCAAGTCGGCCTATCCGCCCGATGACCTCTGGTACGCCAGCATCGTGCTGCCGCTTGCGATCCTCATGCTGATATGCGCACTCGCGGCCCTGGTCGTGCGGGACATCCACCTGCGGGGCGTCATGCGGCGCCAACTCAAAGGCGTTACCTGCGCCGCGTGCTCTTACAGCCTCCTGGGGGCGGTTGTCAGTGGCGACTCGGTCCGCTGTCCCGAATGTGGAGAAGCGTTCTTCATTTCCGCGCGTGGCCTGCGCCCGGAAGACTTCCAGGTGGGCCGCGACGACCTGCCGGGCGTCGCAGACCTGCCGCCAGCGATCCGAACAGTCACGGAGCCTCCACCGCCCGACCTGGACCCCGCGCACAAGTCACAACTCCTCTCACGCGTCCGCACTCGACGCGACGACGAGGCGAAGTCCAAGCCGCCCCATCAGGCCTGCACCCAATGTGGCTTCAACCTTCACGGATTGGTGCCATTAGAAAGCGTGCTGCGCTGCCCGGAATGCGGGCAGGGGCACGCCGCCATTGACATGGAGCAGAAGCAGCGCCTGGTGCGGGCGGTGGAACACGTACGCAGGCAGGTGGAGCAGCGCTCCGCGCCCGACCAGCGGCACGGGTAGAGTGGTCCATCCCCCACACCTCCGCGCTTCACGCCCTGAGCACATCCATCGCCCGGAACTTCTCACCGAGAATCGCGTCCGCGTCGGCCTTCAGCCAACCATCCAGCACGCCCGCGTACACAGTGCGGAAGTCGGTCGTGAACTTCAGGTCGCCTTCGTCCAGGTTCTTCATAGAGGGGTGCGCGTTGAGGACGCCCGGCTTCACCATGGGGCCCAGCAGGAACATCGGGGCGGCTGTGCCGTGGTCGGTCCCCTGGCTTGCGTTCTGGCCCACGCGCCGGCCAAACTCGGAGAACACAAGGGTCAGCACGCGCCCGTCGTTGCCCTGCTTCTTCAGGTCTTCATAGAACGCCTTCACCGAATCCGCAAAGCCCTTCAACAGGTTGGCGTGCCGTCCCTGCTGCCCGCCCTGTTGCGCGTGGGTGTCGAACGAGCCAAGCGTGACGTAGTACACGCGGGTCTTCAGGTTCGCGCGGATCATCGACGCCACCATCTGCAACTGCCTGCCGAGTTCCGCCGCCTGGCCCGTGGGGTATGTCACCAGCGGTTTCACCGCGACGGCCTTGCGGATGAGGTCGCTCGACACTTGCGCGTCCATCGCGGTGCGCAGCAGGAAGTCGGCGTTGGTATCCCGCTTGGGGTCCGTGGGCTCGCGCCGGTTGAGCGAGTCGTACGCCCGCCCCAAGTCCTTGTCGATGTCCTGCCCGGACCATCGGAACAACTCCGCGGACTCAAAGCTCACGGGCTGCACCGCACGCCCCTGCATCGCCAAAGGGGCCGACCGTCCGATGGCGATCCCGGGCGGCCCGGCGGAAGTGTCCGGATGCGTTGGCACGCCCGACTCGCCCTTGCCATACCCGCAGCACTCCGCGTCAAAGTACTTGCCCAGCCAGCCGTCGCCCGTGGCGGTGGTGTCGGCGGTGTGCCAGATATCCATGGACTTAAAGTGCGACCGGTTGGGGTTGGGGTACCCCACCCCCTGTACCACCGACACCATTCCGGAGTCGTAGAGGTCCCTGAGCGAGGCGAGCGCGGGGTGCAGCGCGACTCCGTCCGCTCCGCCGAGTTTCAACGCATCCTTCTCGGGGATCGCGATCTGCGGACGGGCCTTGTAATACTCGGAGAAACCGACCGGCACCACGGTGTTCAGGCCGTCGTTGCCGCCCGAAAGCTGCACGACCACCAGGATGTGCTCGTCGGGCACGCCGGGCACGCTCGAGAGCGCGCCCATGGCCTTCGCCATCGCCATCGCGGAGGTGTTGAGGAACGCCGGCACAGTCGCCGCGGCGGAGGCCATGAGGAGGCCGTGCTTGAGCAAAAGGCGGCGGGTGTAGGGCGTCTGATCAATGGTCATAGCTTGCTCCCCGTCAGCACATCTGGTACTCCGGCATCGCGGTGATGAGCAGCAGCATGCCCGTCACCGTCCGCTGATCCACGACATTGTTCTCCCGTGTCAGATACGACACGAGCGTCTCCACGGCAAGGTCAGGCTCCTGCCCGACAGTGAGCCGCAGCAGGTGCCTCGCCACCGCCGACGGTTCGCGCCGCGAAACGCCCGAATCCGCCGGTGCGCTGTCCAGCAGTGCGAACGCGTCGAACTTCTGGATGTCCGCAGTCGCGTCGTAGCCCTGGGGTTTCTTGCCCGTGAGCAGGAAGGAAAGGAGGTTCTGCCGCACAAAGAATGTGCTGGTATTGATCCACGCCCGACCGCCGTCCCAGCCCTTGACGCTGGGCGGAAAGAAGATGCGCTGGCCCATGAGGTCCAACGCGTCGTTCAGAATCGAAAGGTCACGGACCGGCGTGTTGAGCGTGCGGACCGCCCCCACCGCCAGCACCACCGGGCTCTTGATCTGCTGGTTCACGATCGCGTCGTCGTAAAAGTGCCTGGACAGCAACAGCCTGCGCAGCACGGGGCGCAGCTGGTACCCTTTGCTGTACAGCATGTCGCCCAGCTCCTTCAGCACCGCCCGCTGCGGGCCCGGGAGGTTCTTGTCACCCCCGCGCTCGTCGGGCGGCACGTCCGCGACGAAGAAGTGGTACAACCGTCGGGTCACGTACCTCGCGCACGCCTTTTTGCTCAGGATGATGCGGACAAAGTCCTCGCCCTTCCAGAACCCCTTCTCGCCCAGTATCAGCTTTTCGCTCGTGTCGTGGTTGCGTGCCTGGAACTGGAACTCGTCGTCCACGAACGTGTAGCCCGTGAGCGCTTTGGCTCCCGCTTTGATGTCGCCCTCGCCGTAGTTGCCCACGCCCAGGCTGAACAACTCCATGATCTCACGCGCCAGGTTCTCGTTGGGCCGGTCCTTCCGCGAATCGTTGTTGTCCAGGTACGCGATCATCGCGGGGTCCTTGATGATCGCGCCCAGCATGTCCGCAAACGAACCCGCCGCGTGCTTCCGAAGCGTCTGGTTCTGCAGGTACATGTGGTACGAGTTCTCGATCGTGCGGTAGCTGGTCGCGAAGTGCCCGTGCCAGAAGAGCGTCAGCTTCTCCTCCATCGGGCTCCTGGTCTCCACCATCCGGCGCAGCCACCACTTCTGCACTTCGTTCATCTGCCGCCGGTCCGCCTGCTCCGCGTCCTGCCGCAGCTTCCGGATCCGCGCCAGCTCGTCCTCGTTCTGCGACCGCTGCGCCTCGCGGTACATCTTCCGCTCTTCCTCCGTCGGCGGACGCATGATGTCCTTGTTGAAGGTGTCGGCCTGGGGCGGCTCGAACGCCGGAGTGGTCGCACCATCGCCGAAGTTCAGCAGCGTGTCGACCGACTTCTCAGGCCCCCACGAAACCAGCCGCCTGATCTGGTCATCCGTCCCGCCAAATCCTGCGCGCCACAGCAGGTGCCTCGCTTCTCTGTAGCCAAACTTGTCGCTGGATATGGCCGCCAGCGACCGTTCGATCTGGTCCGCGTCACGCCCAACATCCTGACGCTCGCCGATGCCGGCTGGATGCGCCCCGCCCTGCTTTTCAGGCTTTGTCGTGCTCGGGGTTGCCGGCGTCGCCTCTTGTCGCGCCATGGGGTGCCTCCACAAGGCAGAACGGGCCACATTACGTCCCATTGCCGTGCGGCCCTCTTCCCCAATTTATCGTGCTTTCGATACGCGGCAATGGAAAACCAACACCGGTCTCTCGAACCCAATGAAAAACCGCCCGGCTAGGGGCCGGGCGGCGATCAATTTTCAACTGACAGATGGTTACTTCTTCTCCGCCTTCGCCTCGGCCTTCGGAGCCTCGGGCATTGCCACGACACCCTTCATCGGGTCGTGCTTCAGGCCGCGGCGGCGGTCACGCAGACGCCGGCTCTTGCCCGCGCGGTCGCGGAGGAAGTACAGCTTGGCGCGCCGTGCGTCGGAGCGGCGGACGATCTCGACCTTGGCCACCAGCGGGCTGTTGATCGGGAAGATGCGTTCCACACCCACTTCATCCACCACCTTGCGGACATTGGCCATTTCGTTGATGCCATGCCCCTTGCGGCTGATGCAGATGCCCTCGAACACCTGGACGCGCTCCTTGTCGCCTTCCACGATGCGGAAGTGGACGCGGACGATGTCGCCGGCCTCGAAAGCGGGGACGTCGGTCTTGATGCTGGACTTGTTGATCTCGTCGAGAATGGCGTGCATGGCGGGCCCTTCCGGATGATCCGGTCAAAACCCAAACGGACTGTCTGTCCGGTGGGGTCGAGATATTAGGCGGCGCCCGCGCCGAATCCAACCCGTGCTGCAAACGCTCAAAACTCTCCGAATTCCCGCCTGTCACCGTCCTTGCTCCGGTATCTTTTGCGTCCCACCAACAAGGGAACCTCAATGTCCTACAAGCTCGAAGACTACACCCACGACGAACGCCGCCCCCACTCCCACGTCGTCTACGGCGATGCGCCGCTCGACTTCCTGGCTCCACTTGCGGGCAAGCGCGTCCTTGATGTCGGCTGCGGCAACGGGTTCTGGGCCAGCAGGCTCAAGGCCCTGGGTGCGGACGTCATCGGCGTCGATCCGTCCGCGCAGGGCATCGAGATTGCCCGCAAGCACCACCCCGAAATCCGGTTCGAGCAGATCGCCGCGCACGAGAGCATCTGCCAGGAGCTGGGCGTCCCGCCGTTCGACGCGGTCACATCCTTCGAAGTCGTGGAGCACCTGTACGACCCGCGTTCCTGGGCACGCACCTGCTACGCAGCGCTCCGCCCTGGTGGGCTTTTTCTCTGCACCACGCCCTACCACGGCTACCTCAAGAACGTCGCCCTGGCGCTCTCGGGCGCGATGGAACGACACTTCACCGTCCTCTGGGATGGAGGCCATATCAAGTTCTGGAGCGTTGCGAGTCTTTCGACACTCCTCACGGAAGCGGGGTTCCGCGACATCCGATGGAAGGGCTACGGCCGCGTCCCGTATATCTGGATGGGAATGGGGCTGGCGGGGCGAAAGCCCGGCTGACCATCACGCCAGCAGGTCCGGCCGCCGCTCCCGCGTCCGCGCGATCCGCTGCTCCAGCCGCCACGACGCGATCCGCTGGTGGTCGCCTGACAACAACACCTCGGGCACCGCGCGCCCCATCCACTCCCTTGGCTTGGTGTACTGCGGACAATCGAGCAGCCGCACACTCCGCCCCTCTAAGGGCACTGCGGGACCACCCGCCGGAGGCGCGTGGATCGCTCCGCCTGATGTGCCATCACGCTTCTTCTTGGCCGCCGGCACATCGACCTCCGAAAAACTGTCCTGCGCACTGCTTTCTTCATGCCCAAGCACGCCGGGCAGCAGACGCGCAACCGCGTCGATCAGCACCAGCGCACCCAGTTCACCACCGGACAGCACATAATCCCCGACCGACACCTCCACCGGCGCGAGCGCTTCCACCACGCGCTCGTCGATCCCCTCGTAGTGCCCGGCGATGATGAGCAACCGCGGCGACGCCGCAAACTGCTCCACCATCGCCTGCGTCAGAGGCTTCCCCTGCGGCGTCATCAGGACGCGCGTCGCAGCCCGCACCGGCTCCACACTGTCGCGAGCCTCCACCGCCGCGACCGCGTCCCACAGCGGTTGGCACATCATCACCATGCCCGGCCCGCCCCCGAAAGGACGATCGTCCGTCTTCTGGTGCTTATCCGTCGCAAAGCCCCTGATGTTGGTCGCATGAACCTCAAGGCGTCCCGCCGCAATCGCCCGCGCAGGAATGGACACACCCAGCACGCCCGGGGACGCCAGCGAGAACAGCTCCGGAAATGTCGTCAGCACGTCCACGCGCATGGAGCGAATCATATTGAACCACGCCCGCCCAGCCTACAACTTGCGGCAATGACCACCCAGGAACGCATCCTCTGCTTCATCCCTATGTACAACTGCGAGAAGCAGATCGGCCGCGTCCTCGCACGTTTCCCCGCGAACGCCGGGAACTTCATCCACCAGGTGCTCGTCGTCGACAACGGCAGCAGGGACCAGGGCGTCCAGAAGGCGACCGAGTCCCTCGCCGCCCTCCACGCGTCCACCGGCATTCCCTGTGCCGTGACGGTCAACAACGAGAATGTCAACCTCGGCGGCAGCCACAAAGTTGCATTCAACTACGCCCTCGACCACGGCTTTGACTACGTCATCGTCCTGCACGGCGACGACCAGGCCGACATCAACGACCTGCTGCCCCGCCTTGCACGTGGCGAGCACCGGCAGGTGGACCAACTCCTGGGCTCACGCTTCATGAGCGGCTCCAAACTCATCGGCTACTCCTGGTTCCGTACGTTCGGCAACCACGTCTTCAACCTGTTTTTCAGCCTCTGCTGCCGCCGACGCTTGTGGGACCTTGGCAGCGGCCTCAACTGCTACAAGGCAAGCTACCTGCGGGATCGCTTCTACCTCAAGTTCCCCAACACCCTGACATTCAACAACTCCATGGTCCTCGCGGGCGTCTACCGCAAGTCCAACTTCAGATTCTTCCCTCTCACCTGGCGTGAGGAAGACCAGCGCAGCAACGTGAAAATGGTCCGCCAGGCCGTCAAGACCGTGCAGATCCCGCTGCAATATGTCCCCGCCGCGCAACTGCGGACCCTGACCAGCGCGCTGCTGCGTTCGACCGACCTCGCACCCGAAGACGCCGACATTATTGCCGACGCCCTCGTGACGAGCGAGCTCCGCAGCCTGCAGGGGCAGGGCCAGGGCGTGCGCCGCGTGCGCGCCTA
>CALLYM010000216.1 GCA_937858155.1 uncultured Phycisphaerales bacterium
ACCCTCGGGCTTGGCGTGTGGGGCCTGGTCGCGTTGGTGGTTTTCATCGCCGTGCTTTCGCTCACGCCGGGGGAGGATCGGGAGGGCGGAAGACTGCGACGAGCGGGCGTGGCTGCTCTCATTGCTTCGCTTGCGCTGGGAGTAGTTTGGTGGGTGACGGATACGAGCCGCGTACCGATCGAAAACCTCCCGGCACCGCTGCTCAAGCCCGGGCACCTTCCCCCGCTTGCCGCGGTCTGCGCGATCGGGTTCTTCCTGTGCCCATACCTGGATATCACATTCCTCCGCTCCGCCAGACGCGCTCAGGCGCGTGCCGGCAGCGCGGGCGTAACGGTGGCCTTCCTCGCTGGTTTCCTCCTTGTATTCCCGCTGATGATCGTGATGACTTTGCTGTATGCGCCCACCTTCATCAGGCCCGCCGCGGACATAGGTACCCGGCTCAACCTGGTATCCGTGCCTTGGCTCATCGCGTTCCACATGATCGTGCAGCTTGGGTTCACGATCGCGGCTCATGAGCGTGGGGCCGAAGATGAGTACAGACGTGCGAAGTTTGGCGGCGAGCAGTGGCGGATCGCCGCCTTCGTGGTGGGCCTCGCGCTCGCGTTCGCGGTACGGTTTGTTCTGGTGCCTTCGCGAGGCGTCATGACCGGCGGAGAAGTCGTCTACCGCTGCTTCATGGCGTTCTACGGGCTGGTGTTCCCTGCGTACGTATGGATATGCGCGTGGCCCGTCGGAGAGGCGAGAGGCCCGGGGAAGGCCAGAATCGGCCTCGCCGCCATCGCTGTCGCAGCCGCCGGCCCGTTCTACTGGTGGGGCTTTCTGGACCAGCGCGCGCCCATGCTCTGGTGGGGCGTTGGAATCGTAATCGTTGCTGGTCTTATCGCGAGGGTGATCCCGGGCGAGCGAGGACATTCCGGGCCAGATGGCGCAGAGGTTCCGGCTCCGCTTCGTCCTTCGCCAGGCGCTCTATCCGCGCACGCAGTGCCGCAGCATGCGGGTGGTGCGGCTGAGAGTTGAGCCAGTGGGCGGCTGCGTGCACCGCGTTCCGTTTGAACATTGCAAGGGTAATCCGTTTGAGAGCGGAGTTGTGCAGCGCAGCGCGGCGCTGCTCCTCTCCCCAGGCCATGACGTCGGTGAGCGAGAAGCCGGAGCGTGCCGGCGCGTACTCGGCGTGGGGCGTGCCGACATGCGTGGATTCGGCGGCGCGAGGCGAATTATGCGGGCAGACTTCCTGACAGATGTCGCAGCCGGCAAGCCAGTCGTGGGAAGCCGAATTAGGGAAAAACAGCGCGGGCGGGATGGAGCGCTGCTCGATGGTCAGGTACGAGATGCAGCGGGAGCCATCAACGCTGTAAGGGGTGATTGCGCGCGTTGGACATGCATCGATGCAGCGGGTGCAGGTGCCGCATGAATCCGGGACACGATCGTCCGGCCGCACAAGGGTGGGGGGGAGGGGAAGGGTTGTTGCTATGACTCCCAACAGCAGGTAGCTGCCCAAGCGGGGATGGATCAGCATGGTGTTCTTCCCCTGCCAGCCCAGCCCGGCGAGCACCGCGAGTTCCCGCTCCATCACTGGCGCGGTATCAACGCAGGAGCGAAACTCCGCGAAGGGGTACTGGTCCCGCAGTGCGTCAGCGACGCGGTGCAGACGCCGCTTTACCACGTCGTGGTAGTTCTTTCCACGCGCATACCGCGCAATTCGTCCCGTGCCGAACGCGGGCGCATCGGGCGGATCGTTGCGGGTCGCGTACTGGTCGGCCACCACAATGAACGCCCGAGTTCCAGCAAGGATACCGGTCGGATCGGCCCGAATAGCCTGATCCAACGCCATGTATTCCATCTCCCCATGCTTGCCGGAAGCGAGCCAGGCGGTGAGATGCTCGCACAGTGCGGAAGGATGAGCTGGTGCAATGGCGGCGAGGGCAAACCCAAGTTCAGAACAGAGTTTGATCGCAGTGCGTGCAGCCGCAGCGGAATCAAAGCCCTGCGGCACTTGGCCGATCGGTCGGTCCCGCTTGGGCAGGTGCTGGCGGGCCATGCCGTTTACACCCTGACGACCGTGCGTCCGCCGACCCATTCGTACAGCGTCTTCGCAGATTGGGTCATCAGGGCGTCGATGTCCCAAGCATCACCCGAGAGCCATGCGCGGTCGAACTCATAGGTTACCCAACCTTCAAATCCCGCCCGGGACAGCGCGTTTACCGTCTCACGGCAACGCAGCTCGCCCTCTCCCAGCGCGCACGGCTGCGAGTGCTTCATGTCCTTGATCTTGACGCACACGCAGCGATCGCCCAGCACGTTGATTCCCGCCGCGGGGTCCTCACCCACCGACATGGCAACAGGGGCTGAGTAGCAGGCCGCGAGCATGGGGTTGTCGACGGCGTCCAGAATCTCCGCGAGGTCTGTTGCGGTCGAGAACGAACCGCCGTTCTCAAGCATGAGCCGCACGCCAGAGTTGCGGCAGTGGTCCGCGGCCTTCTTGAGGCGATCGACGACGCGGGCAAGCCCAGTCTTGCGCTGCTCGCCTCCAGGGAGTTCGAACGCGAAGACGCGGAGGAGCGGGCATTCCAACTGCACGGCAAGGTCCACAAGGCTTTTGGTTTCGCGGACGCTCCGGTCCACGTCGTGCAGGACTGAAGCGAGGACGGGCGGGCTGAACTTCTGGTCATACCGCAGGCTGGTGCCCAGCGAGGCAATGGCAACCCCCGTCTTTTCAAATCCATGCCGCACCTTTGCGGCGTCGCTCATCGCAGGATCGCACGCGAACTGGGTGGAACCGTAGCCGAAGGTACGAAGTTCGCAGCCCATGAATCCCCAGCGCTCGAGATGGTCGAACAGGCGGGGGAATGTCCATTGGGGGCAGGCGACGGTACTGAAGGCGGGTTTCATCGGGGCGATGGTAGATCGTAAGAGAGAGAGGCGTGAGACATTTCGATCGTCACGGCGACATCGCCCATACCCACTCCTCACCTCCCCGCCCCGCACCGTCCCACTACGCTTCACCATGCCCTGCCCCCACGCCCACGGTGCTCCGGATCGTCCCGAAGACAAAGGCGACTTCCACCCCTCCGCCCGCCCCGACTCGGGGCTTACCACCGACCTGGAGGGAAAGCTCGATTACCTCAAGTACCTCGCCCTGGATCAGGTGCTTTCCGCCCAGCATCCGCTGTCCAACCACCACGACGAGATGCTCTTCATCATCCAGCACCAGACGAGCGAGCTCTGGTTCAAGCTCATGATCCACGAGCTCGACGAAGGACTACGCATGCTCGCGGCGGACGATCTGGAAACGGCGTTCAAGGTGCTCGCGCGCGTCAAGCACATCCAGGCCCAGCTGCTGAGCCAGTGGTCCGTCCTCGCGACGCTCACGCCCAGCGAATATGTGAAGTTCCGGCACCTCCTGGGCCCCAGCAGCGGCGTGCAGAGCCACCAACACCGCCGCATCGAGTTCATGCTGGGACGCAAGGACGCAAAAATGCTCGCGGTGTTCAAGCACCACCCGGAAGTGTTCACCGTGCTTGAAAGCCAGCTCCGAGCGCCGAGCATTTACGACGCGTCAATCGCCCACCTTGCCCGGCGGGGTCTGCCCATACCGGCGGACGTGCTCTCGCGTGACGTCTCCCGCCCCCACGAGTTCCACGAGGGTGTGCTGAGGGCGTGGCAGCTGGTCTACGAGAACCCGGAGAAGTACTGGGACGCCTACGAACTGGCAGAAAAACTTGTGGACATCGACGAGGCCTATTCGCTGTGGCGGTACAGGCACGTGAAGGTCGTAGAACGCATCATCGGCTTCAAACGAGGCACCGGCGGCACGGCCGGTGTCGCGTACCTCCGCCAGATGGTGGACGACCGCCTCTTCCCGGAATTGTGGGATGTAAGGACGGAAATCAAGGGCTGACAACATCGATTGGATGTGCTGGTCCGGATGTAATCGGGAAGGATGGTCACTTCACCGTCATTGCGACTAGGTCGCGCGGACTGACGTTCTCCATGTTGAGGATCGCGGCGGCGAGTTTGTCGCACTTGCCCTTGCCGATGACGCCATCGCCCAACGCGTGGAACTTCACGCCAATCTCGTCCGCCGTCATGGGGTCGCGCGGGTCGCCCTTGGGGACGTCGACGCGCTTGCTGAACGACTTGCCGTCGGTGGTGGTGATGGTCACGCGGCTGGGCTGGAACTTGGGGAACAGGGCCTCAAACTCGTCGTTGGCGACGACCTTGACCTTGTCCATGATCGGGATCAGGCTCTTATCCAGCACGCGTTCTTCCTTGAACTGCAGGGGCGTGACCATGCCGTCCACCAGGCCCACCGCCATGCAGTACGGGAGGGAGTGATCGGCGGTCTCCTTGCTATCGGGGCGGTACTTGTGGGGGTCGCCCAGGATGTCCGCGGCACGCGCGATGACCTCGACCTTGATCTCCGCGACCTGCGCTGGCTTCAAATTGTTTTCTTTCACGCACTTCATCATCGCCGTGAGCGGCGCATGAGAGAGCGCTTCGATGGGGAAACTCTTCATGCCGCAGTCCAGGATGCGGTAGTGGTCGCTTGATGTGCGCGGGAGTTTCTCCAGCAGCATCTCGGTATTGAACTTTGCGGGTGCGCCCTTGTAGTGGACATGCCCGAACACCGCGTACAGCCCTTCCTTGCCGTCGATCATGTGTTCGGGGCCGCTGTAGCCCCGCTTGGCGAGCAGAGCGGACTCCACGCCCATGCGGGTCGCCCAGGGGTCCACGGTGTTCTTCATGTTGGTGAGTTTGCCCGCCGTGACCGCGCCGGGCGTGAACGTGCGTGACGCGCAGATGCCGATAGCCTGGACCATTTGATCGACGGAGAGCCCCAGCACCTTGCCCGCGGCCATGGGCGCGGCGAAGGCGGTCAGCGTGGCATGGTGCCAGCCGTACTCGCGGATACCCGGCTGCCCGAACTCGCACAGGCGCTGCTCGATCTCGTACGCGATGATGGTGGCGACGATGAGGTCCTTTCCGCTCTTGTTCAGCCACTCGCAGAGGGCGAGGGGACCGCAGATGATGTCGCTGGGGTGGCAGGGGTCTGCCTTCCAGTAGATGTCGTTGTAGTCCATGGCGCGGACCATGTGGTTGTTGATAAAGGCCGCGTCCACAGGATTAGTCTGGAAGCCCGAGACAAAGCAGGTGCAGGGGTTGCTGGTGGACCCGCCCATGTCCTTGTAGTGGGCGAGGAGGATGTGGGCGTCTTCCTGCTGGCTGCCGCCGAGCGCGCAGCCGAGGGAGTCGTACCAGAAGAGCTTGGCGGACTCGATCGCCCGCGGGGAGAGGTCCTCGTAGCGAAGCGCGCAGGCCCATTCAGAGAGCGTGTGCGAGAGATACTTCTTGTTGGGGTCTGTGGGTGCTTTGGCCATAAATTCCTCCTCAAACGTGGTGGCGCAGGATAGCGTGCGCGATCACATGGTCGCACGAAGTAGATGGCTTGGGAATTCCCACTCCGCGGCAAGCCAGTGCTTTAGTTTCGGGCCTTCGTGGGGTGGGTACATAGCTCCGGGCGTGCACGCCATCAAACGCACACGCTCTCCACGCACATGAGCGAGCACCAGCCATTCCCGATCCGGTCGGTGATCCCAAACCCGCCCCGCACGGGCGACCGGAAGGCAACGCCCTTGTCGAGTGCCCGGTGCAACGCCACCCCCACATCGTGCTCCGCCGTCTCACGATCCGTGGTAAACAGCACAAGGACCAGTGCGCCGTGGCGGATGAGCGGCTCGTGCGAGAGCTTCGCAAGGTCCTCGAACACCGCCTGCGTAAGTTCCGAGGCGTAGGTGGTGTTCGGGGCCGGCACGCCCCGCTTGAAACAGAATTGTCCCAACGTCTTGACCTCGAGCCACAGAGCGTCGCCGGCGGCAATTGTCGGCCTGGACGGTTGGAGCTCGGCGCCCGCAAAGAGCGTGTTTTCCACCTCGTCCCGCTCGCGGAGTGCTGCGACCGGGTCTGCGATCGATAGCCCGGCCCGGGGCGTGAGCACAAGATCGCAGCGAAGGCGGGCGGAGTCCTTCGGGCGGTTGCCGGCACTTCCCATGTCCTTGTGCCCGGGGTAGGGGCGTTCCCGGATCACCCCGAGCGTGTGCGCCCGCAGGACGTCCGCGAGCACGCCCTGCAACGCCAGCTCGCTCAACGCGTCAATCCCCTGCACCGCCTGCTCTTCGTCGAGCGCATCGGCGCGGGCGCGCAGGCCCGTAACCAGCACGTCATGGATATCCGGCACGCTCCACGCGATGGTCTCGGGAAAGTTCGGTTGTTGGCTCTCTCCGATCACTTCGAAATCCTACCCGTCCAAGGCCGCGCGGATGATGGCGATCGACTCCACGCAGTGTTCGTACGCGGATCGGCGCGAGTTTCTTACCATGCGCCAGAGCATGAAGGGCATTGGCAGGACGGTAATCGGGAAGTACCAGGCCCACGTCACCCAGGACGGGTAGTCGTACGACGTGAAGTACGACCGTACGAGCGAGTCGGTAATGGGTGCGCCGGGCCAGATGCTGACCAGGGTGATGATGCCGAAGATCACCGGCACCCTGCGGGTGGCACGCGCGTGGAACGCGATACGCGTGCCCGGAGAGCTCTGGCTGGCGACTGCAGAGACGCGGTAGTCAATCGGTGCCCCAAACGCTCCGAACGTGAACAGCACACCCGGCTCGGTGCCAGCCTCAAAGCCGGGCAGTTTGCCTTTCTTGGAAAGACGTCGCGCCGCCTCCAGGACTTCGGCGGGATTCTGGGGAACAGACCATCCGCCCCAAGCCCCGCTGGGTGGCATGGCGCCATCCCCGGGCTGTTCCTGCAAAGGGGTGGGATCAAAGGCCTGACTCATGCGGAATAACCAGCCATCCAGGCAATCGCTGCGGCAGAGTGGTTCCCATAAGCCCCGTGGAACGCACCACTGTACCAGCGCGCGTGGAAACTCGCTGGAACACCTGTCGGTTTGGTGGTCCTTCGGCAATCCGGTGGTATGTTCTGAGTGTGAACGCAAGACATGAGGCAATATCAGCGCCGCGATTGCGCCTTGTCGGCAAGGGCGAGTCCTCCCCTGGACGTCCTCGCACGACATCAGTACAGGGGGCTGGTGCGGACGAGCCTAACCGGTCGGTACGGCGAGAGATAGCGCGAGAGAATCACGCAGCCTCCACATTGTCGGAGCGGGATATCCGTGTGGCCTTTGCCGACGATGTCAGGAAGTCCATCGAGGGCGGGCGCGCCGCAATCCTGCGTCCCGAACGCAGACGCGAACTCTTCACCCGCGCCACTTCACTGGGCCTGCGTCCGTTCGATGCCACGCTCGTGATCGCGATCGTCCAGGACGCCGCCCGCCGGGGTGAGGAAGTAAGCATCCCAGAACGTGGCGCGCGCCGGTCCCACGCAAACCTCGAAGTGCTGTCGAACCTCCTGTCGGCGAAGCCCACGCCGTCCTCGCGGGGCGAGGTGCTCCGATTCGCTCTCATAGCGGTCGGCCTGGCGATATGCATGCTCGCGGGGCTGATCGGCGCGATGGGGAGGTAACTCCCGCGCACGTCGGCCGCTTTGCTCTCATATTCTCCGCCCGCGTGGCTGTCCCATTCTCTATGCTGGCCGTGCTGGTTCTCGCCGGGTCTTTCCTGGCCGGGTCCGTGCCGTTCAGCCTGCTTGTCGGGCTGACCAGGGGCGTGGACATCCGAACGATTGGGTCTGGCAATGTGGGGGCAACCAATCTGGGGAGGGCGTTGGGCCGACGGTACTTTTACGTCGGGTTTGCGCTCGACATGCTCAAGGGGCTCGTCAGCGTGCTGCTGGCGGGGTTGTTCCTGGCCACCATCGGGCATCTGCACGCGCCGTTCCTGCACACGCTCACCTGGGTTGGGTGCGCCCTGGCCGCGATACTGGGGCATGTATTCTCCCCTTGGATCGGATTCAAGGGGGGGAAGGGGGTTGCGACTGGGCTGGGTGTGCTGCTTGCGCTCTACCCCGCCATGACCATCCCCGGCTTTGCGGCCTTGGTCGTGTTCCTCGCCGCGCTCGCAACCTCGCGCATCGTCAGCCTCTCCGCCATGGTCGCCGCGTGCACTGTGCCCGTCTGGACCGTTGCCACGGTGTTGTACTTCATCCGGCAGGATGGGGCGAGCACGATCCCCGCGGGAGCGTGGTTGTTCGTCGGTTTCAGCTTGGCACTGCCGGCCATCGTGCTGGTGACACACCGTGCAAACATCCAGCGGATCCGCGCCGGGACGGAACCCCGCATCGGCCAGCGGGTGAACGCCTCTGTCCCCCATGCTTGACCGGCAAAGCCTGCCGCGATGCACACTTTTCATAGTGTCCACACGGCCCTGCCGATAGTGGGAACTGCTCAGCATGGTTCGATAACCAGCACAATTCTGCAGGACCTGGCAGGTTCTGCCGGATGCCGATACCCCACTTGGGCTGGAAGGAGTGCGTCATGCACCTCTCGCAGGAAAACAACGCTCCGCGCATGCCGATGTCCACTGGCCGGGTATTCCGGCTATCCGGTGGAGGTGCGACCATGCGTGACCGCCTGAGGCTCAATCGGCTTGACGAGAACCAGAAGGGACCTGCGCGCACCGGTCCGCAGCGCGATGCCATTCCTTTCCCGGGTGCGGCGGATGATCAGGTGGTCTCGCCTCTCACGCCCGCCCCTTTCCGCGCCTGGCGCCCACGGGATGGGCAGGACACCATCGCCAGCGTCGAATCTGCCCTTGAGCATGCAGAACGCCAACTGGCCAACCTCCGTGCGCTGCTGGGCGAGGACGCCCCAGACAGCAGCGACCCCCGCGCGGCGTAGACCGGGACACGGGGGTCAGGTCTTGGTTCCCTGGAACCTCCCGGTGACTCATTGAACCATGATCGACGTGCAGGACGTCGTAGCGCATCGGCGGCGCCGCACCGCGCTCCCTTGGCCGCTCGTGTTTCTCAAAGTGTGCCTCAAACTATTGCTTTGATTGACCGGTCTTGGCCGCGCTGTCCGCGTGCTCCATGCCGTGCTCGTGCTGGTGCGTCACCGCGCGGGTGACAAGCGACACATCCTCCGGCAGCATGTCCGCCACCGTGCCCACGACGTCGCCGGCGACGCGCCGAGCGAACATGCTGCGCCGGGACTTGCCGATGATGAGCGTGTCACAGCCGAACGTTACGGTGTGGTCCAGGATTTCCTCGGCGATGTTGGGGCTTGTGACATAGATCGGGAAGAAGGGCACGCCCGCCTGCTTGGCAAGGAACGCCACGGTGCCCAGCGTTTCTTGTGCGAGCGGGTCGCTGTCCACGCGGGGCATCTGGCCCGGGGCAATGTCCAGCACGCGCAGCGTGCGCACGTAGATCGCCATGAGCACCGCTCCACGCTTGCGGGCAAGGTCCACGGCGTACTCCGCGTTGTCCCGCCCGCGGGCCGCGAGCATGATGCGCGGCTTGGCGGGGTCGAGCTTGGCGGGCGCCTGACGCAGTTCCTCCAGCCACCCCTCGGCGGGCGTGGGGAGGGGAGCCCGCTTCGCCGCCGCGCGTGCCGCCCGCTGCACAAAGAGGCGTGCGATCAGCACCGCCGCGACCACGCTGCCGGCAAAGATCGTCGCGTGGGGTTTGGCCACCACGATGGTCAGGAACGTGCCCGTCATCACCGCCGCAAGCGTCCAGAGCCCCACCCGTTCCCAACGCTTGATCGGGAGCGACGCGTTCATCGCGCAGCACGTCATGTTGATGGCGATCGCGCCCACCACACCGATCGCGTACAACTCTCCAAGGGCCTTGTCGTCGTGAACAAAGAGCAGCACCCCCGCGGGCAATCCGCACGCGACCAGGAGCCCCACCCATGGCACACCCGAATAGTTGAGACGCCTCAGCGATGAAGGCAGTTCGTCGTCCTGGGCAAGGGCGTAGCAGACAGACACCATCGCCATGATCGCGGTGTTCACCGCAGAAAGCAGCAGCAGACCAAACACGATGCCGCTGGCAATCGCCAGCGCACGCCCGCCCTGCTCGCCCAGCATCCGTGTGCCCGCGTGCTCCGCGAGCACCTTGACGGCCGTCTGCCGGTAGTCCTTGACCTCCTCCGTGCGGGCCTTCTCCACCTCGAACGCCGCGGCCTGATCGGCCGTCGCCCCCGGCGGCAGCGTGAGGTCGCTCGAGAGCCCCATGCGCTCCTCATACCGCACATAGTCCGCGACTGTGGTGGACTGGCGCGCCGGCAGCGCGTTGAGCGCCACGCAAAAAACGGCGTTCAACACGACCACCTCGATGAGCACCGGCCAGATCGTCCTCTTGGTCGTCTTCTCGACGGGTGTTTTCATGAGGCCCGTCATGCTCGCGACCGCCTCGACACCCGACAAGGCGAGAACGATGCGCACAAGGCTCTCCCACATTTTCCACGGGGAGTCCACGCCCTCCGTGTGGGTAGTCGCGGTCCGCAGTCCCTCGGGCAGCATCGGCAGGCAGAGGACCCCGATGACCGCACTCGCGATGATCGCCGCGACCGCGATCACCAACGCAAAGCGACCCGCCGCCCGCGCTCCAAGCCAGTTGATCGCACCCAGCATGCCGATCGTGGCGATGGACGCCGCGACAACAACCGTCTGATTCTCCACTCCCAAGTAGTGGAATCCCTCGACCGCCGAGAGCGCGGCCGTCACGATGAAGTCGCACAGGAGCAGCGTGGCGGCAATGACGGACAGGAGCGGGTTGATCTTCCGCGCCGCCGAGTACACACCGCCCCCATCCGGAAAGCAGCGGCACACGATCGTGTACCCCCACGCGACCCCCGCCATGATGAGGGACATCACCGCGAGGTAATACACGCTCGCATGGGCGGTGTAATAGAACGCAAGCCCGAGCACATACAGACGGCTGGTACCCCAGTCCCCGAACAACAGCGGCCCGGCGTGCTTCCAGTCGAGCGTCCGCGGTCGGCTTTCTGCGACGAGCATGAGTAGAAGTCCGGTGGTCTGGTCGTGGCAACATGCACTGCGACCGTGCCTAGGCGGGCGGGCGAGTGTAGAGCGTGGGAGGGACTTGTGGGGGTAAGGCTGGACTATTCAACTGCCACGCGGTTGCGTTGCTCGGGGGCCTCGCACGCGGTGCATCGTGGCTGCTCGGGGTCCATATCCGAACGCACCCCGCACGCCCCGCAGGTCATGCGCTTGGGCTTGCGGGCCGCCGAAGCGGTGCCGCATTCGGGGCAGGTGGGATTCGAATCGTCCAGCCCGCTCAATTCGTACCCGCACTTCCGACAAGGCACATCCGCGGCGTGCGTGGGCAGGCATGCAAGGAACAGGCCCACCGCCCCGATGGCGAAAAACTCCAACCATAGCAGGAAGTCAAGGTGGGTCACCATGAAGCTGTCAGAGTCGTACGCGAGGTAGAGGCGTCGCTGGAGCGTTGCGAGCGTGGCCACGAGTGTGAGCCCGAAGGCGAGCGCGACAAAGCCCCACACCTGCCGGCGGAAGCGCACGCAGAAGTACCACACGAAGATTGCATACGCGGGAAAGAGAAGCATGAAACACCCTTCGCCGTCCCGAAACGATACGAAGGCCGTGGCGGCACGGATTCCCTGCGCCATCCATTGAGGATGTCGATGTCGCGTGGACGCGGCCCTGCGCTCGGTCACCGCCCCGCTTTGAAGAACGTGCGCAGGCTCTCAAGGATGTCGTCCTTGCCGCCCACCTTGCTGGTGATGAGCCGCGGGCCCAGCTCGTCGGCCGCGCCGCCCGGGAACGACTCGTTGAGCACGCCGTAGAAGGACCCGCTCCCGTAGGCGCTCGCGACCTGGCAGTACCCGAAGAAGTTGCAGCGGGGGAGCAGCGTGTCCTGGATCATCTTGACGCAGAGCTTGTTGTCCGCGTCCGAGGAATTGTCGCCGTCGCTGAAGTGGAACAAGTAAATATTCCATTCGTTAGGGTCGTAGTGCCCGTCAAGGAGTTCCTTGCAGCACGTCAGCGCGGAGGAGATGCGGGTGCCGCCATCCTCCTTGACGGAGAAGAAGGTCTTCTTGTCTACCTCGGCCGCCTTGACGTCATGGACGATGTAGCGGCTCTCGATGCCGTCGTAGTTGCGGCGGAGCCATGTGTCAATCCAGAATGCTTCGAGGCGGACGAGCTCCTTCTGTTCCTCTCCCATGCTGCCCGACACGTCCATCATGTAGACAATGACCGCGTTGCTCTGGGGCTTCTTGACCTCGTTCCATGTGCGGAACCGAAGGTCGTTCTTGATGGGGATTATGACGGGATTGTCCGGGTCATACTGGCCCATCGCGAGCTGGCGTTTGAGCGCCTCGCGGTAGGTGCGTTTAAACGAGCGCAGGCTGTTGGGTCCTACCGGACGGATGCCCGTGTACTTGTCCTTGATCGTCGTGATGCGGTGGGCGCCGCGCGGCTGAATGCGGGGCAGGCGAAGCTCCTCCGCCAGGATGTCCGCGAGCTCCTCGAGCGAAACGTCCACCTCAAGAACGTGCTGGCCTTCCTGCTCTCCGCCCTGGCCCTTCCCCACGCCCTGGCCTTCTTCACCCTCTCCCATGCCGACGCCCGAGTTGTCGCCATACCGAAAGGTCGGGATGTCGACATCGTGGATGGGGATGGAAACATAACGCCCGCCCTCACGCCCCAGGAGATCGCCGCGCGAAAGGAATCGGCGCAGGTCCTTGCGGATCTTGCCACGGACAATCTGCCGGAAACGCTGGTGGTCTTGTTCTATCTTGCTGACCATGGGCTCCCCGTCCTGGGTCGCGGCCACCCCTCAAAAAGGGCCCGCAGGATGCGGGCAAAGAACACCTGTCCATACGCATTCGGCGGTTCTTGGGGTCCGAATTCGTGCGGGCAGTGAGCGGCGGTCACCCTCTGGGTTATCGCCCTCCCCACCCCTGCGCCCCCCAGGGAAGGGGCTGATCGCGGAGGGCTTTGACTCGTTACTTCGCCGTGTGCATCCTCTTCGCAACGAGGAATCCGCCGACCAACCCGACGGGCAGTGCCGCCGTCACTTCAGCCGCGCGATGCAGCAGCTCCACGGAAAGTGCAAGACCTCTCGCGATGCCGACGGGCAGCGATGGCGCCAGCAGCCCGTTCGCCCACTCCCGCACGCCAAGGCCGTTGCCCACCAGCGGCACCATGGAAGCCGCCTGACTCACCGCGGTGAATGCAGCGGCTTCCAGCAGTGAAAGTGGCCTGCCGACCACGTCAAAGAGCACGAGGTAGCGTGCCATCCAGCCCAGCACGTCGGCATACCGCAGGGCGAGCGCCCACGTTGTACGCGATGCTGCTTCGCGGGACCTCAGCGCCGCCGCGGCGACGCACGCGCACAGCGATGGAGAGGCGAGCACGACCAGGGTCGTGGTCGTGTCCGCGTGCAGCGCCCGCGCGGCAAGCGTCACTCCCACGAGCAACAGCACGCCGGCCACGCCGCACGCGATGGCAACAATGGACGAACGTACAGACTCTCTGAGAGGAATGTCGTTCACCGCCTTGTGGTACGCGAGCCTGCCGAACATGCCCGGGCGGGCCGGCAAGTAGTTGAGCAACCACGCGGATGCGAGCACCGCGTGCATCTCGCCCAGGCGTACGTGCTGGCGTGTGCCGCGCCGGTCGTTGCGGTTCATGAGGACCCAATACATCACGCTCGTGAGCGTCCATGACGCCCACGGCAGTGACATAAGCAGGGCGATGCGCCACCATGAAGCGATCCTCGCATGCGCGGCCGCCTCGCTCAGCTTGTCACGGTCGTGCCAGACAACCCACGCCGCGGCGGCAAGGAGCGTTGTACCAACGCAGAATCCGATGAGGTTCTTCCACCGCGGCTTGGCGGGGTTGGAATCAGAGGGCCTTTCGTCGCTCGCCGGCATGGCATCCCTCGTGCGGATTGTCCGCCCAACATCCGGCCAGACCGCGCGTTACCTCCGAACCGCGGCAACGCCCGACGTCACGCCGTGAACGGCGTAGGGCTCAGCACCAGCGCTCAGGCGGGCATGATGGAGCCTGGCCAGTTGCGCCAGCCCCGAATCGGTCGTGGAGCTCACACGGTCAAAGAACGCGTCGTCCGCCCGTGCCACACGAGTCACGAGCACGGCGCGCTGGACGACCGGATCGGTCTCGGTCACGGCCACTTCGTCCAACGGCTTGAGGGCGGCGACCTCGCTGATCGGCGGGAGCTCGCAGAGCACCGCGACCTTGGCCTGTGGCGACATCGATGGCCAGCGCGCGGCCCACGCCTTCGCGACGGCATCGTGCGCCTCGCCGATGGAGTTCGCGATCTGCGCGGTGACAAGCATCGCGCGCGTTGCGACCGCCAGCTTGACCAGGCGGGCCTCGTCCGCCCCGGTGATCAGCGTTGCGAGCGATTCGGGTGAACCCCGGCTGGGCTCGAACGCGTCGCGCGACAGCGAAAGGCTCGTGACATCCAGGCAGGCGGGGCCAGCCTCGCGCGTGCCCGTATCCCCGGCCACAAAGCCCTGGAGTACCCGGTACTTTTCAGTGACCGGGCGACCGGACGCCGTGCCCGTGACCCACCCCAGGGAGCCGATCGAAGGGTCGATCCGAAGCGCAAGCTCCTCCCCAGGCATCAGGCGGAGGCGCTGGTCGAGCATGACAACGTCCGAAGACAGACGCCGGGAGAATTCGTCTTCCCCCGTGGCCACGGAGGGGATGATCAGCATGCGCGCATTGAGCGCCTGTTCATTGCCCAGGGAGAGAGGTATCGGCGACAGGTTCTTGAGGCGCAGCGTGATCGCCACGGGGTCGAGCGCCCGTGCATCGCGCTTCTCGAGATCGATGACCAGCCGCTGGTGCTGCGTCGGCCGGGCGACCATCGACTCGACCCACAGAGGCACGTCGCGGGCCATGCGGTCCATCTGCGTCGCGAGAGAACTCGTGAATCCAGGGTCGAGCGCCTTCGCGTGCGACCAGGCCCAGCACCCCAGCGGCGTGAGCGGTTCGTCCTCCGCCACAGCCCTGAGGGTCGCGGCGGCCGCCGGTTTGTCACCACCCGCTTCCTCTGCAAGGGCCGCGGCCACCCCCAGCCAACCGCTGGCAACATCGCTCTCTTTCGCGATTTGTTGCGCCTCCTCCGGCTTTCCCGTGCGGAGGGCGACCCAGCAGTTGAGGATCGGCGTGAGCGAGTTGTCCTCGCCAAGCTTGCTGAGAAGGTCGGGCGCGCCCGCCACGACCTCGTCCACACCCTGCTGGGCGAGCAGACGCCACACCGCGAGTTCCACCTTCAATTCAAGCGATTGTCTCGCAGCGTCCTCGTCCGTGAGTTTCTGGGGCCGACGGGCCGGGTCCGCCAGCACGTCGCTGGTCTCCTTGTTGGTCGCGATCAGGTCCTTGACGATCGATTCCGCCTTGTCGTCGTCGCCGATCGTCAGGGCCGCAGCGAGGCGGAGTTGGTCCATCGGCACGGACAGGCGGACGTCCTCCGCCTTGCGGACGTCGAACCCGCCCTGCATTGTCTTGGTCTTTGCGTCGAACATGCGCTGCTGACGGTCGCGCATGGTGTCCAGGTCCAAGTTGAGCAGGCGTAGTACCTCACCCGGTCCCTTGGCGTGCCAGGTGATGCCGTGGTCCGCCACTCGGTCGTCGTTGGAGATCTCTCCGCGGGCCGCTAGAACCGAGATTGCCAGCTTGTGGAAGCGGCTGGCCTGATCCCAAGCCCCCGCCCCGGCGAGCTCGTCGCGGATCTGTGTCATCACACCCGAGTCCAGCGGGTCGGCATAGAACACGTTGGTCAGGAGCTCAAAGTGCGCCGCGCGGTTGTCCACGCTCTCGGAGAAGTAGGACAGCGCCAGCAGCGCCGCATCCTTGTTCGTGCCATCGAGCGTTGTGGCCAGCTTGAGGTTCGCGACAAACGACTTTTCATCACCTAATTCACGCGCCAGCATCGCCGCGTCGAGCGCCAGGCGGCTGCGGATGGAAGGGTCCAGCCGCTCCCCGGCCTTGCCCAGGAACTGCTGGTACGCCGCCGAACGCTCCTGCGCGGTCTGCATCTGGGCCAGCCGGCTGGAAATCAGGCGGAGCTGCGCCACCGTGTCCTGCGGGTCGGCGCGCACCAAGTCGCGGGATGCGGCGAGCAGCTCGGCATCGTCGCCCGCGTTGTGCGCCGCCTCGACGCGGGCGTGCAGGATCTGCGTGTTGCCGGGGGCCCACTCCGACGCCTGACGCAGCAGCAGGCCGCAGATCGCAAAGTCATCAGGCGAAGGGTTCTTGATGCTCCGAAGGTCGAGCAGCGCCACCCGAGCCAGCGAAGCGGCGGCCGTCGCATTGAGGGCAGGGTTGGACGCGACGGAAGCGGGAGCTGTGGGGCTGGATGCGGGTTCGGACGGGGATACAGGCGCTGGTTGTGCGGAAGGTTCCGCAGCAGGGGGAACTGCTGGTGCATCCTGCGCATGGAGCAAGGGTGCAGCGAACGCGAGCCCCGCGAGCGTCATCACCAGACGTATCCGCAACTTCTGCATGGTGTCCGACGACCGCCTTCCCTCGGGCGGGCTCAAAGCCCAGCCGACACTGCTGTACGACCCCTGACCGGGGATAGATCGGCGGACCGTATGCCGATGCTGCACGATGGAGGACCGAAAACAATGGTGGGCCGCCCCGGAGCCGTCCCGGGCGATCATCCAAGGCTCATGGTCATCAGGAACTCGGCGTTGGTCTTGACCTTCTTGAGCTTCGTGCGCATCAGCTCCATGGCCTCGACCACGTTCATGTCGCTCAGGACCTTGCGGAGGCGGTGCACAAGTTCCAGCTCCTTTGCGTCCAGCAGGAGTTCTTCCCTGCGCGTGCCCGACGCGGGGATATCGATGCACGGGTAGATGCGCTTCTCCATCAGCTTGCGGTCCAGGTGGAGTTCGCTGTTGCCCGTGCCCTTGAACTCCTCGAAGATGACCTCGTCCATCTTGGAGCCGGTGTCCACCAGGGCGGTGCCGATGATGGTGAGGCTGCCGCCCTTGTCGATGGCGCGGGCGGCGCCGAAGAACTTCTTGGGGCGCTGGAGGGCGTTCGCGTCCAGGCCGCCGGTCATGATGCGGCCGGAGTTGGACGTCTCGCTGTTGTACGCGCGGGCCAGACGGGTGATCGAGTCCAGGAAAATCACGACGTCCTCGCCGAATTCAACCATGCGCTTGGCCTTTTCTGTGACCATCTCCGCGACCTGCACGTGGCGTGACGAGTTCTCGTCAAACGTGCTCGCGACGACTTCCACACCCGGCACGACGTGACGCCGGAAGTCTGTCACTTCCTCGGGACGCTCGTCCACCAGCAGCACGATGATCTTGACCTTGGGGAAGTTCTTGCTGATGGCCTTGGTCATTTTCTGCAACAGCACCGTCTTGCCCGTGCGCGGCGGGGCGACGATCAGCGCACGCTGCCCGAAGCCAAGCGGGGCGACCAGGTCCACAATCCGGCATTCCATCTCGTCCGGGGTGGTCTCCATCACGAACCGCTTTTCAGGGTGCAGCGGAGTCAGGTCCTCGAAGTTCACGAGCTTGCTGATGGACCGCGGGTCCCGCCCGTTCACGCTGTCCACACGCAGGAGCGCGAAGTACTTTTCATTCTCCTTGGGCGGACGCACCACGCCCTTCACGACCATCCCGCGGCGCAGGCCGAACCTGCGCACCAGGGTGGGGTTGACATAAATATCGTCCGGGCCGTGGAGGTAGCTCTGCTCCGCCGAACGCAGGAATCCAAACCCATCGGGCATGATTTCCAGTGTGCCCTCGCCGAACATCAGGCCCTGGCTGGCCGCACGCCCCTTCAGGATCTTGAAGATGAGGTCCTGCTTGAGGAGCGTGTGGTAGTCTGTGAAGCCCTCCTTGGCCGCGAGCGTGTGCAGCTCGGGCAAGGGCATCAGCTGAAGCTCGTTAATGGAGATGCTTTCCTGCAGACGCTTTGGATCGGCGTTGGCAGAAGCTCTTTCGAGCTCCGCTGCCTCACGTTCGAGTTCCTCATCACTGGGCAGGTACGGATCAAACCTCTGGTTGCCCCCGCCGCCCCCCCCAAAGCCGCCATCTTCGCGACCGAAGCCGCCATCTCTCTCTCCGCCGTAGCCTCCGTCTCTATCGCTGCCATAGCCGCCGTCCTTTGCGGCGCTGCTGTCAGGCGTCACGCTTTGTCCGCTATCCTGCGATGCGCTGCCGCTGTCGATG
>CALLYM010000217.1 GCA_937858155.1 uncultured Phycisphaerales bacterium
CGGTGACCGCCATGAGATCGCGCGCAGCGGCCATCCGCGCTTCATCGACAGGCGCTTTGGCAGCATCTTCGGCGAAAGCACCCGATGCCAGCGAAATGGTGGCAAAGAGAACGGCGAGGAGCACGCGGATCATTTTCATACCTCTATCTCTGTTTCGTCTTCGTCGCTTGAAAGCACTTCGACGCCCTTGGGCCCGGCGAAAACCTCTCCGTCCGGGAAGTTGCTGTCGCCCGCGCAGTTGACCCAGTTTGATCCGTCGACGCTCACGCGGAGGTCGGTCCCATCATGCCCATCGCACGCCGGCGCGCGGAAGCGTACATCCTTCTTGGTGTTCAGCCACTCGCACAGGGACTGCTGCTTCTCGTGAATCTTCCGCCATGACGCCGCGGGGTCCGGGTGGTCCAGAAGTCCGGCGCGGAAGACAAAGTCCGCGTACTCGCTCAGGCTCATCTCCGCATCCTGCGCCATGCCGATGGTTGGATAGGCCGTGCCGACCCAACGGAGGTCTCCCTTGCTCTCCCGGTCCATGAATACGTTGAGCCATTCACGCCGCGCGGCGTTCGCCATCGCCTGTCGCGCAGGATCGACGGTGGTGTACGCCCTGCTGTTCTCTTCCGCCCAGAGCTTGATCCGAACATCGATAGTCTGGATGGTGTGGAGTTCGATCGGCGATAGATGTTTCAGCTGATCCTCGCTCCCAAGGCGAAGTTTCAGTTCATCCAGTTCATCGCTAATGCCCATCCATACCGGGTGTCCACCCGCGCGGAGCACCTCCTCGTACACCGCCACCACTCCGGGCATGGCGACCGGCGCGGCGTAGATCGCGACGACGTCACCCTTCTTCACGCCGGTGCTGTAGTTGACCAGCGTCTTCGCAAGCTTTGTGAGGCGAGGGTCCTGGAGCATGCGTCAGGGTACGTCGAACCACACACTTGAAGCTATAGAGCAACGTTTTCAGAGAAACTTGGTCTTCCCGGGCACCGGCACCGCGGGCATCGGCAACTCACCAAAGCCGTACGACCTTGGCGTCAGATCCTCCTTGCTCTCCCACGCCTGCTGCCAAGAAATTGTCTGCCCCGTGTATGCCGCCATACGCGCCATCAGCGCCAGCATCGTGCTGCGGCACATCCACTCGCCATCGTTGTGGCCATCGTGGGCACGCACGGACTTGAACAGAAAGTCGTGCTCATTCTGGTACATCCGCCCGACCGATTCTGGGTCGTTCTTCCCCTTGTACACCGACGCACCCTTGTGGTCGGTCAGCTCGTAGCGCGACGAAAACCCGTCACACAGCCCGCGGCCCTTGCTGCCCACAAGATAGTCGATGTTCTCCCCGGGGCAGTTGTCGATCTGCCGCGTCGTGTGGAACGATCGGCGGCCGTCCGCGTACTCGTAGATTGCGCTGAAGTGGTCGAAGACATTGCCGTGCTCAGGGCCCTCCCGGGCAGCCCGCCCGCCAAGACCCACACACTTCACAGGCTCGGCGTCGCCCATCGCCCAAGACATGCGGTCGATCGAGTGGCACGCCTGCTCCACAATGTGGTCGCCCGAGAGCCACGTGAAGTGCCACCAGTTCCTCAGTTGGAACTCCATATCGCTCCACTCCGGGCGGCGGGGCCGCTTTGTCAGCGTGCTCGTGTGGTACGTCGTGTGTACCGACAGCACCTCGCCGATCACGCCCTTTCTCACCTCGTCCCAGAAGGGCTTCATGGCGTCGTTGTACCTCCAGCAGAAACCGCACACAAGCGATAACCGCTGCTGCTTCGCCGACTCCGCCGCCGCGCGGACACGCCGCAGACCCGGCGCGTCGACGGCCATGGGCTTCTCACAGAAAACGTGGACGCCCGCCTTCACCGCCGCCTCGAGGTGCGCGGGGCGGAAGTGTGGATACGCACACAGGCAGACCACATCGACGCCCGACGCCAGCAGCTTCTCGTGGGCATCGATGCCCGAGAACCTCCGCTCAGGAGGCACGTCAACCCGTGCTGGCGCATCCGACAGCTCTTGGACGACGTTCTTGTGGCATGTCTCCAGCCGGTCTGGAAAAATGTCTGCCATCGCGTAAATGACCGTGTTCTTGTCCGCGTTCGCGGCCTGACACACGGCCCCTGTTCCACGCCCGCCGCAACCGATGAGACCGATCTTGAGCTGCTTCCTGCGGGAAGCTTCCATTGCGTCCATCGGGGTAGGCTGCGCGAACGCACCCGGGATGAGCGCAAGACCCGCCGCGCCGGCAGCAGCCTTGAGAACCGTGCGGCGTGACGAACTGATCGCATCGTTGTTGTTCACTTGCCTGTTTCCTTTGGTTTGGCCGGTGCTGTCGGCGTTTCCTCGCCCGGTTTGGGCTGACCCGGGGCCTGCTTCATGGGGGCAAGTGGATCACCCGCGGGAACGACCGCGGTGCCGACCGCCTCGCACACAATCCGAAGCCCGATGAATGAACCGTCGCTCAGCCACCACTTGGACTTGGGTATCTGCGGGTCGGTCGCCTGCCAAGTCTTCTCGAACGGCCAACGAGCGGAAACGGTGCACGACTCTGCGCCATCTCTGTAGCCACCGCCCTTGAGGACAGGCTGCCCATCTCGGCCTTCGACCCACTCGCGCGCGTTCCCGATCATGTCATAGAGTCCATACCCGTTGGGCTGCTTCGTGCGGGCTGCGTGCGTCGTACCTTCACTGTTCGCGTCCGTCCACGCAAACTCTCGCGACCGCACCGCGTCATCACCCCACGGGTACCTCGTCTCGGCTCCGCCCCGAGCTGCATACTCCCACTCATCCTCAGTTGCAAGCCGATACCCGCGCCCGGACTTGACGCTCAGCCACTTGCAGAACTCTTCCGCGGACTTCGCCGAGACGCAGATGGCAGCGAATCCTTCGTGGCCAAAGCCCCGGTCAGGCGGGATGTACGGCTTGCTGGGGCGGGATACCGCATCCGCGGGCTTTCCAGTGGCGGGCTTGGCGTCCGTGTCAGTCCCATCAAGGCCGAACACAAATACGTCGAACGCCTCCCATGTGACCTCGGTGGTCGACATGTAAAACGCATGCATCTTTTTCGAGTCATCGCCAGGAACAAGCGTCATCTCGAGTTCGTACGCGGCGGAAGGGATGGTCTGCTTGAACGACTTGGGGAGCGATGGGGACTTTACTGCCTGCGCCTGCACGCCAGGAGCGGGCGGAGATTCAACCACGTGCTGGGCAAACGCGGGACCCGCAACGCCGGCACACCCAGCGAGTACCGCCGCGAAAACCCAAAGCCCGACACCGCCGGACCGATACGCTGGGCAGATGCTCCGTCGCCTCCTCATGCTGGTCGTGCTCCTGAACGCGGGCGTCTTCCTCGCGGCATGCGGAAGTGTTGGCACGGCCCGGGGCCAGAGTCGATTCGAGTTCCAGCGGCTGTGCATGGGGGTGCCTGCACGAGTGGTGGTGTACGCAGACTCTGAGAACCACGCGACCAGCGCTGCGCGGGTCGCCTTCGCCCGCCTGGCGGAACTCGACCAGATCATGAGTGACTACCGCCCATCCAGCGAACTCATGCGTCTGTGCGGTTCCGCCGGGCACGGCCGGGTGAACGTCTCCAAAGACCTCTTCCGCGTGCTGCAGTCCGGCGCTTCGGTCCATGACGCCACCAACGGTGCCTTTGACGCGTCGGTCGGAAGCCTCTCCCGTTTGTGGCGTGAAGCGAGAAAGAGCGGAGCATTGCCTTCACGACAAGCGATCGCGGAAGCCCCCGTGGGCTGGGAGCATGTCCACCTCTCGCCCCGAAGTCGCACCGTCGAACTCGATCATCCCATCATCGTCGACCTGGGGGGAATCGCGAAGGGGTACGCGGCGATGGAGGCTGTCCGGACACTGCGCTCACGCGGGCTGCCGTGCTCGATGGTGGCGATCGCCGGTGACATCGCGACCGGTGAGGCACCGCCCGGCGAGCCCGGCTGGCGCATCAATATCGACCCAGGTGCGGAGAACGCCCAGCCCATCTCGGTCGACATCTGCAACCAGAACGCATCGACGTCGGGCGACCATTACCAGTTTCTCGAAGTGAATGGTGTGCGATATTCGCACATCCTTGACCCCCGCACGGGCATGGGCGTCACACGGCGTGCAGCGGCCTGCGTGATCGCGGACGACGGCGCCATCGCAGACGCGTGCGCCACCGCATTATGCGTGTCGCCGGAGCTTGCGGCGCCACTCGCGGAGCGCTTCCGTGTGCGCGTGTTCCTGTGGCAGCCGCAGGACACGCACACACCGTGACCGTCAGCGGTCTTTGCGCACGTTCCCCGCGCCCTTGCCGTCGGAATACTCCCATACCGTAACGGGCACCAACCGCCTACCCCACCGGATCGCTTCTTCGTGCGTCGGGAAGAGCACGTCAAGCCGGTACCCCTTGATCTTGCTCCCGCAATCAAGCACGGGCACCAGCATCGGTTCTTTCACCGCGTCCTTCCCGTTCCCGTGCAGGATCTCTGCATACCCCGGCACGCTCAGGATGGTGCCGTACGCGAGCAACTTGGGATCCGCGGCAACCAGCTTGTGCGCGTTCGTTGTCACGCTGTGGAGCGTGGCCGTGATACCGTCGGCCGAATCCCCGCACGACCTTGGATCGGGCGAGTATGCCGTCACCGTCATCCAGATAATGCGCACCGGGCGCACGGGCCGTGCGTTGAACCAGCGGAGCGCAGGATCGGGCACAAAGCCCAAGTAGTCCGGATCCTGAACGTATGGAGCGGGCGGACCAACATACCACGCTTCGGACGCCGCATCGGTTTCGGCGAGCGACTCAGGATCGCCACCACCAAGCATGACGCTCTCGTGAAACACCGGTTCGACGTCCACTTGCGTGCCGGGGATGACGTCAGCGGGCGCCGTGATCGAGACCTGCGCGACTCCTAAGAGCGGCTGTGGTCGGACCCGGGCTTGCTTGACGAGGATGGCGGAAGCCGCGACCGCAACAAACGCCAGCGCCCACACGAAAGCGCGCCAACGCTCATGGTGGTTGATTGCAATCGCCTGATTGTGCGTGCTTTGCGACACTGCCGCGCCTCCGTGCGCTCAGGACCATCCGCCCTGCACAAAGTTTACCACGCGTGCGGCTCATCCGCCGTCCCCAGGACGGCGGATGACCGATTTTGCAGCCCATGGGTGTGGTTCCCCGATTGGGATGGCAACCCCTCCAATCAGGGCAATCCGCCCCGACCCCCGATTCTCCGTACACTCCCGCCTTCCCATGATCCTCACGCTGTCAGCCCGGTGCCTCCGCCCCATGCTGCTTCCCCCATCAAAGGGAAAGCGGCCGGCGCTGGACATTCTGGACCTCCCCAAGTACACGCGGGAAACGCTCGGCCTTTCCGGCGTCAACTTGTCCACGGATCTTCTCGTCGGAGCGGATCGCGCAAGATTGGAATCCATCCGGGAGCGGGCGGACAAGGCTTCCTGCGCGTGCCTCCTTCTGGTCGAACACGAGGCTCAGCCCTTCGGCCACGCCGACCAGGCAAAGGTCGCCGCTGCCACCAAGCGGGCGCGTGCCGTTGTCGAAGCCGCTCAGATTCTGGGATGCTCGGCCGCGGCGATCAAAGTCGCGGCTCCCAACGACGACACAGCAATGGCGCGCGTGGCACTGGCGCTCAAACCAGTCGTCGAACGGGCTGAAAAGCTCGATATCAACCTCCTTATCTCCCCCCACGATGGCCTTACCGCCAAGCCCGACCGCGTTACCGATCTTCTGAAGAAGGTCGGCGGGTTCCGCATCGGCACGTACCCCGACTTCGAGGTGGCTGCCAAGAGCGAAGACCCCGTCGCCTATCTGCACAGACTGACCCCGTACGCGACGGCGGTATGTGCGGTCACGATCAAGCTGCTCGACCAGCCCTTACCACCAGTCAGGTCCGGCAAGAGCGAGTCGAAGAAGGTGATCGCCGCCCCTGTCGCACCGGGCACAAGCGTCAAGAAGAAGAGTGGCGATGAAGAAGACCTCGAGGACGCCCTCGCAGAAGTGGCGGATGTCGAGGACGACGAAGCCGATGAACTGGACGACGCGGAACTGGACGAATTGGAGCGGATGATCGACGACGCGATCGACGATGACACGCCCCCGCCGCTCGTCGCCCTCGCCCACGAGCCCTATGACCTGCGACCCCTCGTTGCCGCAATCGCGAATGTAGGGTTTGACGGCCCCCTCTCCCTGGAATACCGCGGGAGCGGAGACCCGACCGAGGCGCTCACCCAGTCCCGGGACACCTTCCTCGCCCTCCTCGCCGAGCAGAAACGGGGCGGCTAGGTTTCGGCACTTCCGCCTGCGGAGGTGCCTGCGAAAACACCGGTACCACATGGTTCGTACTGTGTATGCCCCCTAGGGGGTACCGCTCGCGCCCGGCCAAGCGTGCGGGGTCGTTCATCCACCACCGAGCCAGGGAGACCGCCCGTGACCCACCGCGCCACTTTCTTCTGGACCCCATTCCTCGCCATGAGCGCAGCCGCCGTCGGCATCGCCGCGTGGAGCGCGGGCGGGCGTTCCGCGGACTACAAGTTCTTCGATGAACTCATCGAGGTCAAGCACCTTATCAGCACGAAGTACGTCGACGATATCGACGAGAAGAAGCTCCGCGAGGGCGCTATCAAGGGCATGGTGGAGGCGCTCAACGACCCTTACACCGTCTACGTGCCACCCGCCGAACAGAAGGAATTCAACAAGAACCTGCTGGGGGAGTACGTGGGCATCGGTGCGCAGGTAAATACCAGCAGCGGCTGGCTCACCATCGTGTCACCTTTGGAAGATTCACCCGCGTTCCGCGAGGGTCTGCTGCCCGACGACAAAGTGACCGAAATCGATGGCGCCAGCACTCAGGGAGTGGACGTCGAGAAGTGCGTCTCGATGCTGATGGGTGAGGCGGGCACTCCGGTCAGACTGAAAATTGACCGCAAGGGCCGCGTCTTCGAGGCCACAATTATCCGAGAGAAGATCAAGACTCGCAGCGTCAAGGGGATCCACCGGGATGAAAAGAACCCACAGGAATGGGACTTCACGCTCGACCACTCTCGCGGAATCGGCTACATCCGCATGACGCAGTTCACCCCCGCCGTGTCCAAGGAAGTGGAGGCCGCCCTGACGTCCCTTGGCGCGCCCAAGGGCGACCTCAAGGGGCTGATCCTCGACTTGCGGAGCAACCCCGGCGGCCTGCTCAGTGAGGCAGAGGCCATCGCCGACATGTTCCTCAAGGACGGCGTCATCGTTTCCACCCGCGGCCGGGCGCACCCCGAGGAAGTTACCCGAGCCAAGGCCCCGGGCACCCTTCCGGACTTCCCAATCATCCTGATGGTCAATGGCGAGAGCGCGTCGGCGAGCGAAATCCTTGCCGGGGCCCTCCAGGACAACAAGCGGGCGAACATCCTGGGCACCCGTTCCTACGGCAAGGGGAGCGTCCAATCCCTGACCGAATTGGGCTCGGGCACAGGCTCGGAACTCAAGATGACAGAGCAGGGCTATTTCCTCCCCAGCGGGCGCAGCCTTACCCGAAAGGACACGAGCGCCGACTGGGGAGTGGACCCCAGCCCCGGCTTCTACGTCCCCATGAGCGATGACGAGTTCTTCGGGATGCTGCAGGTCCGCCGTAAGTTGGAGCGGCTGCAGAGCGGCGCCCCCCAGCCGGCCGCGGACGCTATCCCTGCACCAGCCTCGACAACTCCGACGCCGCAAGAAATCGAAGCGAAGAAGCTCGATGAATCGCTCGCCAAGCCCAACTGGAACGAAGCCGAGTGGATCGTCAACACGTTCAGAGACCCGCAGCTCACCGCCGCGTACCTCGCGATGAAGGCACGCATTGAAACCGGCGACTGGAAAGCGACCGGCAGCGAACTCCCGCAGCGCGGCGCAATCGCGGCGGATGAACTCGTGAAGAGCCGCCACTACCGCGAGCGCCTTATCCGGGAGATCGTCAAGGCCGACCAGCGGATCACCGCCCTCGAGACCGCCGCGAAGGACGCGACCGTCACCGACCCCAAAGACCTCTGGGCCGACACCACCGACCTCACCGGCGGCACAATGGAAGTGAAGGACAAGGACGGGAAGATCATCGCAATGCTCAAGATCACGGGGAACAACGTGGAGCGGTGGTTGATCGATGCGGACGTAGTGAAGGACAACAAGGATGAAAAGAAGTAGCTGCGGCGGCAAGCCAACCGCGACCAGCTCGTGCCACCATGATCATCCTCGCCCTGGAAACTTCCTGCGATGAGACCGCCGCGGCAGTGGTACGGAACGGCACCGAAGTTCTCAGCAACGTCGTCGCGAGCCAGCACGACCTGCACGCGGAATACGCAGGGGTGGTGCCCGAGATCGCCAGCCGGGCCCATGTGGAGGCAATTCTCCCCACCATCCGCGAATCGCTCGCCCACGCGGGGGTTGGGCTGGGCATGATCGATGCCGTCGCCGTGGGCAATCGCCCGGGCCTCATCGGAAGCCTTCTGGTTGGTGTCGCGGCGGCAAAGTCATTGGCGTGGTCACTCGGAAAACCGCTGGTGGGTGTCGATCATGTGCGGGCGCATCTGTACTCCGGGATGCTGCGAGTTGCGGAGCTTGAAGAACCCCCCCCGCCGTTCCCCCACTCGCCAGGCAACCAGCACAGTTTCGGGCTGGGCCTCGTTGTCTCGGGCGGCCATACCGCCATGTACGAGGTCCGCTCGTGGACCGACATCACTCGCCTCGGCGCCACTATCGATGATGCGATGGGTGAGGCGTACGACAAAGTCGCCGCGATGATGGGCCTTCCGCACCCGGGCGGGCCCAACGTTGATCGTCTTTCACGCTCGGCAGGCGCCAATGAGCGCGCGTTCGACCTGCCGGTTTCGCGATTGTCACCCACCTCGCTCGACTTCTCGTTTTCCGGTCTCAAGACAAGCGTGCTGTACGCAATCCGCGGCGTACCGGAACGGGCGGGGCGCGAGAAGCACGACGCTGTACACACGCCTACCGCGCCCGATCAGTACCCAAGCCTCGCCGCAGCGTTTCAACGCGCCGCGTGCACGGCGATCACGCTGAAACTGCAGCGTGCGATCGATCAGGCGCGAGAGCGTGGCGCCGTGTACCGCGCGCTCTTCACCGGCGGTGGTGTGACCGCCAACTCGCGTCTGCGTGACGACCTCCAAGCGTTCGCCGCCCACAACGCTCTCCACCTCCGACTGCCCCACCTCGCGTACTGCATGGACAACGCCGCGATGATCGGCGGGCTGGGCTATCACCTCCTGCAATCAGGCCAGACGGACGGCTTGGACCTTCAGGCAGTGCCCACCACGGCATGATGCACGCCTCCCTACAGAAAAAACCGGTGTTGCGTTGCAACCCCGCCGTTCTTGCGTTCCGCCACTTCCCCCACCTTCCTCCGTATCATGACCCATGCCTTGGACCGCCGCCAAAGTCCGCTCCACCTTCATTGACTACTTCGTCCAGAAGCACGCCCACACGTTCGTGCCCAGCAGCCCGAGCGCACCGCTGGACGACCCGACGCTGCTCTTCACCAACGCCGGCATGAACCAGTTCAAGCCCATCTTCCTGGGCCAGGCCGACCCTAGCACCCCCATGGGCAAGTGGCGTCGCACCGTCAACAGCCAGAAGTGCATCCGGGCCGGCGGCAAGCACAACGACCTCGACGACGTCGGCAAGGACACCTACCACCATACTTTCTT
>CALLYM010000218.1 GCA_937858155.1 uncultured Phycisphaerales bacterium
GCGACGGCGTAGCCCCAGTCCTTGAACGCGCCCTCGGTGAACTTCATGATGTTCCCCTTGTGCACGATCGTGACGGACTTCTTCTTCTCCTTGAGGGCGTAGGAAATAGCCGAGTGCACGAGCCGCTCGGTGCCCAGGGCGGAAACGGGCTTGAAGCCGATGCCGACCGCGACAGGGTTGTCACGGCTGGTCATGCCGATGGATTCGAGCATCTTCTGCCAGGAGTCGCCGGCGGCCTTGGTGCCAAAGCGCACCTTCGCGAAGTCCTTGGGGAAGTTCTGCTGCAGGAAGTCCAGGACCTTCTGCGCCTCGGGCGTGCCCGCGGCCATCTCGATGCCGGCGTAGATGTCCTCGGTGTTCTCCCGGAAGATCACCATGTCGCAGTCCTGCGGGCGCTTCACCGGGCTCGGCACGCCCTTGAACCACCGCACCGGCCGCAGGCACACGTACAAGTCCAGCATCTGCCGCAACGCCACATTCAGGCTGCGGATGCCCCCCCCGATCGGCGTCGTGAGCGGCCCCTTGATCCCCACCAGGTACTTCCGGAAGTCCGCCAGCGTCTCCTCCGGCAGCCAGTTCCCCGTCTTGTTGAACGCCTTCTCTCCCGCCAGAACCTCGTGCCAATGGATCTTCTTCTTCCCCGAGGAAGCCTTCTCCACCGCCGCATCCATCACCCTCACACTCGCCCGCCATATATCCGGGCCAGTTCCATCACCTTCGATGAAGGGGATGATGGGGTCGTTGGGGACATTCAGTTTGCCGGCGGACATCGTGATGGCGGAGGGCATGGGTGGGCTCCAGATTTCCAAACTTGGAAGTGGTTTGACGTGGGAGTTTGTGGGGAGACGGCGGACGCGCCAAGAGTAGAGCGCAAGGGCGCGATGATGGGGAAAAAGAAGCGGCCCGCCGGTGGGCGGGCCGCTCAAAAGGAAAGCGTTGGAAGTGAAGCACTTAGCGGCGGCGGCGGCTGGCGAGGAGGCCACCCAGGCCCAGGAGGGCGGCGGCGCCGGGGGCGGGGACGATGTAGAAGCCGCGGACGTGGTCGCCGGTGCTGAGAACGGTGAGACCCGTGCCGTCGAGGTTGACGGTGGAGATCTTGGAGCCGGTCATCGGGCCGTAGTCGGCGAGGCTGGAGGCGCGTTCACCGAAGACGAGCTTGTTGGTGTACTGGTTGTAGATCACGTTCTCGGGGAAGGAGAGGCCGGAGAGGATGGTGGTCATGCCGGTGAAGTTGCCGGCGCCGTCCATGTCGACGCGGTTGATCTTGCCCGCCTCGTGGTCGGTGATGAAGAAGGAGTTGGTGCCGGGGACGGCGGCCATGCCGCGGCTGTTGTAGAAAGACTGGCCGAAGCCGGTGAAGGAAGAGGCAAAGTCGACGACCGGGCTCGTGTCCATCGCGTAGGTCGCGCCGTTCCAGCGGAGGCGCCAGACGGTGGAGGACTCGGCGTCAAAGCCGAAGACGGGGCTGGGGTTGGTGCCCGTGCCGCCGTTGACGCAGGAGACAAGGAAGTCGTTGGAACCCGGGCGCGGGTCCTTAATGATGGAGTGGGAGGCGTGGAAGGTGGGGCGGGTGCCGGGGAGCGGGTTGGGCTCGGTGAAGAAGGTGGTCAGGCCGCCGGACAGGTTGACGCCGTAGACGCCGTCGGTGGTGGGGGGGTTGGGGGGCGAGCCGGGGTTGGAGTTGGTGATGAGCTGGCCGGTGTTCGTGTCCCAGACGATGCCCAGGGGGTTCTGGACCGGGGTGCCTGCGTACAGCTGAGAGGCTGTCGCGACGCCGAAGAGGTTGGAGATGCGGACAACGCCCGCGTCCGTGAGGTTGGGGAAGGGGAAGCGGCCGTCGGCGACGTAGTAGTTGCCGTCCGGGGCTGCGGTGATGCCCGCGAACAGGGTTGCCGGATTGGGGGAGAGGTAGAGGGTCGTGGCGGGACCGGGGACGGTGCCGCTGATGACCTTGATGCCGTTTGCCTGCTGGCTGGTGAAAATGACATCGCCATTGACTGCTGCAAGGGCCTGACCCGCGAGCGCGACAATGGCACCAATAACGACGACGTTCTTCATCAGTACTCCTCCTAATTCGGGACGAACGGACAGAGCCCGTGCCCACACAGCTCTTGCCTCTGCTGCCAGTTTAGCGGTAATGTGGCAAAGCCACCAGCCCATTGCGGGGTGAATTCATTGAAGATTTGGAAGTTTGTGGCATGTTTGGGGATGTGCGGGTGTGGAATTAGGATTGGGGTGTCGGGGTGGTGTTCGGTCGATAGCGCAGCAATGAGCACAGCGACCAAAGTGGTGCAGGGGTGGGCGGGCGGTGTGGGTCTGCCGGGCCTGCACATTCCCGCGCGGTTTGAATCGCGGTACGGGCTCTTGAAGGCCTTTACGGGGCAGTTCGCCGGCGCTTGGGGACGGATGGGCGGGGACGTGAACCCCGACATGGCGGAGGGGGCGGCGTCGGTCTTCCTTTTTTTCAACAGCCCACAGAGCCCCGAGGCGTTGCACCAGAGGATGGGGCCTCTGCTGGGCCCCCGGCGCATCATTCAGTGGTGCGTGGACCATCCGTTCACGCTCCCTGACACGCACGTGGATCGGTACGCGGCGATCCCGGGCTATCGGCTTGTGATGGTGGCCGAGGACGACCTGCATCTGCTCCCGATGCGGTGGCCAGCCATCCGCTACGCCCGCGTGCGTCACGGGGTGGACGAGAGTGCTCTGTGCGACGGTGACAGCATCGGGCGCGAACGGGAGTTTGATCTGGTGATGGCTGGTTCGGTCGTTGGCGAGGGCGCGATCGAGAACCTGCGTGCGCAGGTGAGCGGCGCGTTGCGTGGCGTTGCCGAGGAGGTCGTCTCGCTGCGGACGCGCTACCCGCAGTTGAGCTTCGGGCAGGCGTGGGATGCTGCAGCGCCCCGCGTTGATCACCCGGCTGATTCGTGGGGGGCGATGGCGGCGGTGTTCCAGTACTCCACGGCGGTGGTGAACAAGGCAAGGCGCTCTGCGCTGGTGCGCGCCATGCAGGGGATAAAGGTGCGGCTCGTCGGGACGGAAACGCTGAAGGAACTGTGCGGCGGGACGGTGAGCTACGGGGGCGAGTGCGCGTACGAGGACGTGCCCAAAGAATTAGCGCGGGCGAAGGTGTGCCTGGCGCTGGGGCCCACGCAGTTCGTGCAGTCGTACAGCGAGCGGCTTTTGTTGAGCCTCGCGGCGGGGTGTGCGACGGTGGCGGACGCGCGGGTGTGCGTGGAGCGCGACTTTGGCGTCGCGGGGTGCGTGGAGACGTTCGACATCGCACACCCGGGTAATGCGCGGGCCAAGGTTGACGCGCTGCTGAAGGACAAGGAGAGGCGTGCAGAGATGGGGCGTTGCGGACGGCGCGTGGTGGAGGGGGCGCACTTGTGGTCGCACAGGGTGAGGGAGATTGCAGCGCTGTTTGCGTAGCGTGTGGTTGCCGGTGAGATGCAGGTTCAGCGCTTGCGTGCCACGATGTGGAACAGGTGGTGGTGTTTCGTGCGCATCAGGGCGTCGGAGCCGTCTTTTTCGACTTCATCCAAGTGCTCCACGTCGAAGGGCGCGAGGAGCGCGAGGGTTTGTTCGCGCGTGAAGTGGCGGCGCGGGTTGACGGCTGCCCATTCGTCGCGGTCGCCGAAAATCTGGCCCGCGAAGCGGCCGCCGGGCTTGAGTGTTTTCAAGATCCAGTCCCACAGGGCGGGGAAGTGGTCTTCGTGGCAGAAGGGGAGGGCGAAGGAGGCGTTGATGAGGTCAACTTGACGCACCAGGCGGTCGGTGCTGCCAATCTTCGCTCCTTTGTGGAATATCGCTGCGACCTCCTCCATGCGGTTGGCGTTGAGGTACAGGCGGTCCCGGTGGAGGTGGCTCACCGACTTTGAGAGTCGATCGCAACCCTGAAAGTCGTGCTCAACCGCCATGACTTTCCATCGAGTGGCCCCGTTTCGCCGCAGTATCTCACGGGTGTCGCGGCCCTCGCCCGCGGCGATGTCTACTGCAACTCTCCACACCGGCTTGGCCGCCGGTGCATCGTCCTTCTCAAAAGCGTCGAGTGCGCGGACCAGCGTGTCCCGCGGCGGCTGGTTTGCCACCGCGTCGAAGTACGCCGGCCAATCGCGTTGGTAGTCAGGGGTGAGGGACATGCGGGAGAGACCGAGAGGTGGAGCGATAGTCGTATTGTTGGGTTGAATACCGTCGCGGTCGGGGCCGTTGCAGAACGGACCCCCGCCTTTGTTTTCCAGAGTCTTATGCACGCCACCCTTTCCCACTTCGTCGCCGCACTGGAAACCGCGGGAGAACTGCGCCGCGTGAAAGCGCGCGTCAGCGCAGTGGAAGAAGTCGCGGCCCTTGCAGACAGGGTGAGCAAGACCCCGGCTCCCTCGCTTCCTTCGATGAGCGCCCGGTACACCGACCCGCGCTTTCATGCTCTGGGCGGGCCGGCGCTGCTCTTTGAGAACGTCGAGGGAAGTGACTTCCCGCTCCTTATCAACTCGCTTGGCTCGTACAGGCGCATCGAGATGGCGCTCGGGTGTGCCGAGGGTGGACGGGTGTCGGGTGGCTTAGAGGGACTCGCTGCCAAAATTGGCGCGTTGGTGAAACCCGAGTTCCCGCGTTCGCTGGGTGACATGGTGCGGAAGGGGTGCGAACTACTGCCGCTGCTGACGATCTCGCCCAAGCGCCGCGGCGGGCGCGGGGCGTGCCAGGAAGTATTGAAAACGGGCGATCAGGTCGACCTCACGCGCCTCCCGATCATCCGGTGCTGGCCGCTGGATGGGGACTTTGAAGCGGTCGGTTATCCCGCGGGCGTGAACGACCAGGTGCAGGGTCTTGAGCGGGGCGAGGAGTGGAATAGGAACTTCCGGGGGAGGTATATCACACTGGGGGGTATCCACACGGTGCACGCTCAGGACGCGCACGAAGAGCGTCCCGCGAGCCACAACATTGGCATGTACCGCGTGCAGTTGCTGGGCAGGCGCACGATGGCGATGCACTGGCACATGCACCACGACGGAGCACGCCACTGGCGGAGCTGGAAGGCGCTGGGCAAGCCCATGCCCGTCGCAATTGCGCTCGGGGGCGAGAGCGTGTTGCCTTATGCGGCGACCGCGCCCCTGCCGCCGGGGATCAGCGAGCTGCTGCTGGCGGGATTTCTGAACGGGCGGGGTATTGAGATGGTGCGTGGCGTGACGGTGCCGTTGTGGGTGCCTGCGAACGCTGAGATTGTGATCGAGGGGTTTGTCAGCCAGGAGTCGGGCGGCGTGGGTTGGGAGCCGGGCATGGAGCCTTTGGGCCCGGGTGCGGTGTTTGAGGGGCCGTTCGGGGATCACACCGGGTTCTATTCGCTGCCCGACCGCTACCCGCTGCTCACGGTGACGGCGATCACGCACCGGAGGCACGCGGTGTACCCGACAACGGTCGTCGGCCTTCCTCCGCAGGAAGACTACTTCATGGGGAAGGCGACGGAGCGGATTTTCCTGCCGCTGCTGAAGACCATCGTGCCGGACATCGAGGACTACGACCTGCCGATGTTTGGGGCGTTCCACAACTGCGCGGCGGTGCGGGTGAAGAAGGCGTACCCGATGCACGCGAGGCGGCTGATGCACAGCGTGTGGGGCGCGGGGCAGATGGCGTGGACCAAGTGCGTGATCGTGGTGGATGAGGATGTCGCCGTGCATGATGCTCACGCCGTGCTGCGGGCGATTGGTGAGCGGTGCGTGCCGGGGCGGGACATCGAGGTCGTGCACGGGCCGCTGGACATCCTGGACCACGCGGCGCCGTTCCTGGGCGCGGGCGCGAAGATGGGTCTGGACGCGACGAGGAAGTGGGCCGGGGCTGAGACGCACCGTTCGCTCAGTCCGCTGGCGGCGGAGCTGTGCGCTGCCGGAGAGGTCCGGATGGTTCTTGACGCGGAGGCGACGGCGGTAGCGACGCGCATCCGCGCGGTATCGGGTGTGGCGGACGCGGCCGTGCCGGCGGAACTGGGCGGCTGGTGGATGCTGGTATGGGCGTGCGATGGCGCAGACGGCGGGGCGATCATCAGGGACATTGGAGCGGCTGCGAACGATGTGATGGTGCCGCGGTGGACGGTCGTGGTCGCTCAAACCGGCAGCGAAGAACCTCAAGGTCGCGGAGTCGGGTTCGAGAGCACGGATTCTGCGTTGTTTCATTGGCTCGCCAATATCTGTCCCGAGCGCGATATGCACCTGAGCAAGTGCGGACGCCGTGTGGCATTCGACGCGACTCCCAAGCTGGAGGGCGTGGGGCGGCTGGGTCTGCCGGTGCGGCGGTTTCCGCCGGTGCTGCGGGTGAGGGAAGATGTGCGGGCGACGGTGGAGCGCCGCTGGTCCGAGTACGGGCTGTCGTGAACCGCGGCGGGCGGGGACCTCAATCAGCGATGAGAAGCGTTCGATGGAGGGGGGCCCGTCGGGCCTGCGTTTTTGCAGCCTGAGCGGGCAAAGAGGCCCGTCATGAACCGGATCGAGATTCATCGCGTGAGGAGTTCGCTGGACTGGTTCCGTCCGTGCGGGGCCGCGCTGGTCGCGCAGGCCGTGAGGCAGGTTGCCGATAACCACCCGGGCGTGCGGTCGCGGCTGCCGGCGGACACCAGCGGTTGGCACGCGCGGTGGTTTGCGACGCTGGAGCAGGTGGTGGACAACCTGCACTCGTTCGAGACACTGGAGCCGGGGCTTGGGGTGTTGGGTCGGCGCGCGGGGGCGGTTGGCCTGACACCCGCGCACATGGCGGTGCTCCGCGAAGAGCTGGTCAGCGCGATGGCGCGCCTCGCGGGCGCGGACTGGACCCCTTCGCTCGATGCGGGCTGGCGGCTTGTCCTCGACGCGATCATCGGGGCGATGCTGCACGAGCGCCCCGCGGCGGCTGTGAAGCGGGCGGCGTGAGCGCGGTGCTGGTCGCTATACTCGGCCTCGCACCAAAGCCACCGGCCCCGGCTGTCCACCGGGTCGTCGGAAGGAGATTGTCATGCTCATCCGCACGCACACCTGCGGCGAAGTCCGTGAGTCCCACGTCGGTTCGACCGTCCGCCTCAACGGCTGGGTCAACTCGTACCGCGACCACGGCGACCTGATCTTCATCGACCTCCGCGACCGCTACGGCCTGACGCAGCTGGTCTTCGATAAGGAGGAAATGACCAAGACGCCCGCCATCATGGAGGCGGCGGACAAGCTGCGCAACGAGGACGTGATCGCGGTGGAGGGCACGGTCCGCGTCCGCATCGGCGGCGAGAACCCCAAGCTTGCCACCGGCAAGGTGGAGGTGGTCGTGGGCACGCTGGAGGTGCTCGCGAAGACCGACAACCCCCCCTTCCTGCCGGAGGACCCGACGCAGGACGGGAAGATCAAGCTCGCGAACGAGGAGCTGCGGCTGACGCACCGGTACATCGACCTGCGCCGCCCCAGCATGCAGCGCATCCTCTCCACGCGCCACAAGATCTACCAGGTCACGCGGAAGTACTTCGACGAGAACGGGTTCCTCGAGATCGAGACGCCCATCCTGTACAAGAGCACGCCCGAGGGTGCGCGTGAGTTCCTCGTGCCCAGCCGGCACGTGTCTGGGACGTTCTACGCCCTGCCGCAGAGCCCCCAGCTCTTCAAGCAGATCCTCATGGTGAGCGGGTGCGACCGCTACATGCAGATTTGCCGGTGCTTCCGCGACGAGGACCCTCGCGCCGACCGCCAGGCCGAGTTCACGCAGATCGATCTGGAGATGTCCTTCGTGCGGCGCGAGCAGATCATGACGATGATGGAGGGCTTTGTGCGGCGCTTGTGGGGAGAGGTCGCGGGCGTCACCGTGCCCCCCATGCAGCGGATGGACTACCGCACCGCGATGGAGGACTACGGCATCGACCGGCCCGACACGCGGTACGACCTCAAGATCAAGGACATCAGCGCGTTCGCCGCCAAGATGGACTTTGGCGTGTTCAAGAGCGTGCTGGAGAAGGGCGCGGATCGGCCGCGGTTCTACAGCAAGAAGGGCGTTGTCAAGGCGATGCGCGTGCCCGGCGGGGCGGAGAAGCTGACCCGCAAGATCACCGACGGCTACACCGAGTTCGTCAAGGGCTTTGGCGCGGGCGGCGTCGCGGTCGTCAAGGTGATCAAGGGCGAGGACGGTTCACCCAAGCTCGACACGGGCATCGCGAAGTTCCTGGAGCCGCTGAAGGCCGAGTTCCTGGCGCTCCTGGGCGCGCAGGTGGGCGACACCGTGCTGTTCGTGGCCGACGCCTATGGCGTGGCGACGAAGGCCATCGGCGAACTGCGGCAGAAGGTGGCGCGCGACATGGGCATGGTGCCCAAGCCCGGCGCCGAGGGGGGCCCCTGGAACTTCCTGTGGGTCGTGGACTTCCCGATGTTCGAGAAGAACAAGGAAACAGGCAAGTGGGTGGCGATGCACCACCCCTTCACCAGCCCGCGCGACGACCAGATGCAGGCGTTCCTGGAGGCGAGCGAGGACGACGAGGTGACGATCGAAGGCATCGTGAGCGCGGGCTACGACGTGGTGCTCAACGGTCAGGAGATCGCGGGCGGCAGCGTGCGCATCCACGACCGCGCGGTGCAGAGCAAGGTCTTCAAGCTGCTGGGCATGACGCCCGAGCAGGCCAAGGAGAAGTTCTCGTTCCTGCTGGAAGCGCTGTCATTCGGCGCGCCGCCGCACGCGGGCGTGGCGTTCGGGCTGGACCGGCTCGTCATGAACTTCATCGGCACGGACAACATCCGCGACGTGATCGCGTTCCCCAAGACGCAGATCGGCAGCGACCTGATGACGCGGGCGCCGAGTTATGTGCCTGACGTGCAGCTCAAGGACGTGCACGTGCAGAGCATTGCGCCGCCGAAGGCGTGACGTTACCGCACGCACGCGTCCAGCGCCAGCACCTCGAACATCATGTGCGCAGCGAGGAAGGATGTGATGCCCGCGGGGTCGCGGTCCGGGAGCACCTCGACGACGTCCGCGCCGGCGAGGCGCACGCCGCGCAGCGCACGGAGCATGGAGAGCGCCTCGTGGCTTGTAAACCCGCCCGCGCTGGGCGTGCCGGTGCCGGGGGCAAAGGCGGGGTCGATGACGTCGATGTCGAACGTGAGGTAGGCCTCGCGGGGGCCCAGGGCCTTGACGAAGTCCTTGAGAAAGCCCCAGGACGGGTCCTTCGCCGCGGCATCGCGCGTCACGATGCGGACGCCGTGCTTCTGCGCAAACGCCAGGTCATCGGCCGCGTTGAGCGGGCCCTTGATGCCGACGCTGATCATCGCCTTGGGGTCGACAAGGCCCTCTTCGATACAGCGGATGAAGGGGGATGCGTGGCCCCACTTTTCACTCCAGACCATGTCCACAGTGTCGAGGTGGCTGTCGAAGTGGATGAGGGCGAGGCCGCCCTTGGGCTTGCCGTGGCGCTGCCACGTTGCCTTGATATTGGCGTAGGCGATTGAGTGGTCGCCGCCAACGGCGAAGAGGCGGGTGCTGGGAGTGCTTAGCCCATCTGCCCACTTCGCGACGGCGTCGAGGGTTTCTTTGATGTGGTACGGGGATATGGGCGCATCCCCGGCGTCGCAGAGCGTGAGCTTGTCGCAGACGTCCACGTTGTGCTCAAGGTGGAAGCGCTTCACGTACTGCGAGGCCTCGCGGATGGCGCGCGGGGCAAACCGGGCGCCGGGGCGGTAGGTGACGCCTGAGTCGAACGGCACGCCATACAGAACCCAGTCCGGCGTGATGCCTTGCGCGAGGTCTTCGATGCGCGGGTAGCGGCAGAAGGTGGTGAGCCCCGCGAAGCGCGGCGTGGTGCGGGGGTTTGGGAGAGGCGTGGGCATGGCCGAGGATACGGGAGGAAGGATCCCTGTCACCCTTCCCGCACGGGAAGGGCGTGCGTCATGCCAGCCAATGGTCGTCAAATGTCATTCCGACCGGCAAGGGCGCCGCATTGGACGTGTCCACCATGCTGGCGACGGGGTAGGCGGTGTAGTCGAGGCTGAAGGAGCCCGCGGGGCGGTGGTTGCCGGACAGGCCCAGGCCACCGAAGGGGAGTTTGCTGCTCGCGCCGGCGGTGCCTGTGTTGACGTTGAGACAGCCCGCGCGGGCCCCGTGCAGGAAGCGATCGATCGAAGCGGGGTCCTTCGTGAAAATCGACGCCGCGAGGCCGAATTGCGTTGCGTTGCACTGCGTCAGCGCGTCGTCGAGGTCCTTGCATGTAGAGATGCGGAGGACGGGGCCGAACACCTCGACATCATCGCCTGGCGCGCCGGTGAAACGTTCCACGCGGAGGATGCCCGGGGAGAGGAACCAGCCCGGTTCGACCGTGGCCGGCTGAATCAGTACGTGGGCACCCGCGCCTGCAAACGCCGCAAACTGTGAGAGGATGTGGTCGCGGGCGCGTTGGGAGATCACCGGTCCCATGAATACCGGGTAGGTTGCTCGCGGGTCGGCCATCACGAGTGCGCTCGCGGCCTTGCAGATCGCCGGGATTACTCTGCCCGCAACGGACTCGTGGACGATAACCCGCCGCGTGCAGGTGCACCGCTGGCCGGCGCCGATGAACGCGCTGCGGACGCACTCGACGATCGACTGGCGAAGGTCCACGTCCGGCATGATGATCGCCGCGTTGTTGCCGCCCATTTCGAGTGCGAGGAGGCGGCCCGGCCTGTCGAGGTTGGCCTGCATTATCGCGCGTCCCACGGGCCACGACCCGGTGAAGTAGACCGCATCGATGTCGGCGGCGGGGGCGACCAGTGCCTGCGCGATGTCCGCGCCGCCGTGCACGAGGTTGAAGACGCCGGGCGGCGCGTTCTCGGCGCGGAGGGCCTCATCGAACATCTCGCTCAGCAACTGCCCGCACGCCGGGGCCTTGTCGCTGGGCTTGAAAACGACCGTGTTGCCCATC
>CALLYM010000219.1 GCA_937858155.1 uncultured Phycisphaerales bacterium
GGTAGTGGGGCGGGGGGCGCACGAATGAAAAACTCCCCGCCGGGGCGGGGAGTTTATGAACCTGCGGTGCTTTATTCCTCGTCGCCGTCGTCGTCGCCCTGGGTCGCGGCAACTTCTTCCTCAAGCTGCTCGATGGTCTTTTCTTCCTCGACCTTCTCGCCGCGGGCGATCTTCTCGGCCTTTTCCTTCTCGAGCTTGCGCTTGACAGCATCGACCTTGGCCTTGTCGGGCGCGATGATGATGCTGGCGGACTTGCCCATCCAGCGCGGGGGCTGCTCGACCTTGCCGATGTCGGCGAGGCCGTCGCGGACGTCGGCCAGGTTCTGGAGGCCCAGCTCCTTGTGGGCGATTTCGCGCCCCTTGAAGCGCTGGGTGAACATGACCTTGTGCCCTGCGAGGAGGAAGCGGCGGGCCTGATCGATGCGGACCTGGACGTCGTGGGGGTCGATCTTGACGCTGCGCCCGAGGCGCAGCTCTTTCATTTCGCTGCTTTTGGTCGCGGCGCGTTGCTTGCGCTGCTTCTGGGAGAGTTCGTACTTGTACTTCCCGTAGTCCATGATCTTGCAGACCGGGGGGCGGGCCTCGGGGGAAATCTCCACGAGGTCCATGCCCAGGTCCACGGCGCGACGGATCGCGTCGGACGTCTCCACGACGCCGATCTGCTCGTTGTCCGGGCCGATCACGCGCACCGGCGTGATGCGGATCATGTGGTTGACACGGACACGGGGAGGACCGCTCTGCTCTCGACCGCCGAATCGACTCATAAGTACTTCCATCTCCTGGCGACACACGGACAACCGCACCGGGCACGCGCCCGGCGCGACAAGATTCACGATACACGGTACCAGCGCGCCCTGCCCGGGGCGCGGTGCGGTTTCGGCCGGAGTTTGCGTGCGCCCACCGTCATGATGGGCGGGCGCTTGTGGCAGTGGGCGTGGTCATTCGCGGACGGGCTCCGGCGTGGGCACGCGGGACACCCGCGTGTGGACGATGGTAGGGCACCACCGGCCCGAGACGGGCCGGCGCAGGAATTCCACGAGGTTTCTATTCTTCATGCGCCGAAAGGCGTGCTCAGCGCCCCATCAGCTGCACCAAGTTGAAGATCACGCTCAGCACGAGCAGGCCGCCCATGACGGCGAGGTAGAGCTGGTACCGCTTCGCCTCGCCCGCGTCGGCCTTCACGGCGGCCGCGGCGGGGGCGGTGGCGACGGCATTGGCCTCGGCGGCGGCGAGGGCGGAGAGGTCTGCGTGCCCGAAGTCGCGGTGGGCGATGGGGGGGCTCTTCTTTTCCTTCACCGCGCGCAGGTCGCCCAGCAGGTCCTTGCAGTTCTGGTAGCGGTCGAGCGGGGCCTTGGCCATCATCATCTCGATGACCTCGGAAAGACCCGCGCTCAGTTTCTGATAAACATGATCGGGGGGCACAAGCTCGGCCTTCAGGTGCTTGTGCATTACGGCGCTGGGGTTCTTGCCGTCGAAGGGGACCTGGCCGGTGACCATGTGGTAGATGGTCGCGCCGAGCGAGTAGATGTCGGCGGGGGGGCCGATCTGGAGTTCGCCGCGGATCTGCTCCGGGCTGATGTAGTAGGGCGTGCCGAAGGCCTTGCCCTGCTCGGCCTCGGCCGCTTCCTTGTCGGAGATGGCGCGGGCAAGGCCCATGTCGGCGAGTTTCGCGACGCCGCCGGTCGTGATCATGATGTTCTTGGGCTTGACGTCGCGGTGGATCAGCCCGCGCTCGTGGGCGTGGAGGAGCGCCTCGGTGGTCTGGATGGCGAGGTCGACGGCTTCCCCTTCGGGGATGCGCTTGCGCTTCACGATTTCGTCGTACACGGTGGTGCCGTCGACGAACTCCATGACGAAGAAGTGATACTCGCCCGCCTTGCCCACGTCGTAGGCCTGCACGATGTTGGGGTGGTTGAGCTGGGCGGCGGCGCGGCCCTCGGCGTAGAAGCGCTCGATGAACTGCTTGTTGCTCGTGAACTTCTTGGGCAGCACCTTGATGGCGACCATGCGGTCGAGGCTGATCTGCTTGGCCTTGTAGACCGTCGCCATCGCGCCCGCGCCGAGCTTGCTGATGATCTTGAACCCGGGGATCTTCTGGCCCGCCTTCTCGGCGAGGGCCTGCTCGCGCAACCGCTCCATCTGGCGGCGCGTGATGAACTCGTTGTCGACAAGAAGCTCGGCCAAGGACTTCTGGTTGAGGTCCACCTGCTCGGCGCGGGCCCGCGTCAAGCACTGCTGGACTTCCTCCAGCGTTGCAAAGCCCTGGTCCAGCACGAGGCGTCCCACCACACTGTCGATGTTGCTCGCGCTCTTGGCGACCTCGTTGAGCACTTCCTCGGTGGTCGGCACCGCCGGCCCCGTTGAGCCCATCGCGGGCCCGCTGGCGGCGTTCACGCGCGACCCGTTCGCAGCCCCACGGGATCCCCCCGCGCCGACCACGCCGGCCTGCTGGCTTCCGCTCAGGCGAGAGGTCTCGGCGAGGGAGTCCTTGGCCGGTACCCCTGAGCCGCCAACACCGGAATTTCCACGGTTTTCGTCCATAGCAGCCGCCGACCCGCCTACCTGGGGAACGTCCAGTACCGACCGATCCCCCGCTCCCGATTCGACGTTCGGGGGTTCGGACTTTCGAAGAGGATGCGTCGGCAGGCCCATTCTACCCCAAACGTCCCCGGAGACAGGAAAGGGCATCCCCACGGAGGACAAAGTCAGAATTGACAAGATTCTGTACGGGTGGTTGGTGGCGCAGGTTCCGCGGGAAGGCGGGCAATGCGGCGGCGAACCAGGCGTGCGTGGGCACTGAATCGGGTGTTATAGCACCTAGAAGGACACACCCTCTTGACATCTCCACAAACATCCGTTCTACTAGTGTTCAGTTGTCTGCCCTTGGCTGCAACTCCGGGCCGCGAAGCGGCGCATGGATTGCGGGCAGGGGGTGTGGGGGTCTGAGCGCTGCCCGTTCTGGGCGGTGCTGGTTCGGTCATTCGGCTGGAGGCCAATCCATGAAGTCCCGCACGAGCCGTGGGTTCACGCTGATCGAGTTGTTGGTAGTCATTGCGATCATCGCACTGCTCATTTCGATCCTGCTGCCCGCGATCGGGAAGATGCGCATCGTCGCTTGGAAGATCAAGTCGCTTTCGAACATCCGGAGCATTTGCTTTGCTGCCGCTACGTACCAGGAGGCGTACCAGGGTTGGCTACCCCTGTTCCCGCCCAAGACCGGTCGCGGCATGCTGCCGGAGTTCATCCCAAACTCCAGCCCCATGCAACGGAACGCCCTGAACGGCTATTGCACATGGACCTTCGCTGGGAAGAACCCCCGCGGGCAGAACAGCGCAGGCGTGCAGACATGGCCGACATACTTTGGCGGCATCTTTGACATCGAGGCGGCGGACCGTCCGCTCAACGCATACCTCACGAATCAGCCGTTCAACGCTCCGGACGCTCCGCAGTTGATGGCGGCGAACGCGCCAGAGCGTGAAAAGGCCGTGATGCCTGTGATGCACGATCCGAGCGACAAACTCGGGCACCAGTGGGGCGGGGGCGGCAACCCGCCGATGGGCGGATGGCCTAATCCCAATGCGCTTGACCCCGCGACGGGTCAGGTCTCTTGCTATGACGACGTCGGAACTTCGTACCAGTTCAACGTGAAGTGGCACGACCAACTGGTGGGCGACCCAACTGGGCCGGCGCCGGGCCAGCAGTTCGGCACGGGCGGGATGCTCAACTATTACCTCGGGCTCCGGCGATTGCGGGCGGCTGACAGCTTCAACCCGTCCAAGTTCGCCTGGCTGCACGATGAGTACGCGGACATCATCGTGTACAACACGAGTGCCACGTACCAGATCAAGAACGGCTACGGCGATTACAACCGCTCCGTCATGGGTTTCATGGATGGACACGCGGGGTATATCCGCGTCCGGTCCGGCAACCTGCAGACCCCACCGTTCGACAATTCGTTCCTCAACGACGACTACCAGTTCATCTTCCCGTGGCTGCGGCGATAAGCTGCGCTTTCGTGAGACTGAACTCAAGTCTGGAGGCTGTTCATGAAGTTCCGAGCAGGCCGAGGATTCACGCTAATCGAGTTGCTTGTGGTGATTGCGGTGATCGCCCTGCTGATTTCGCTGCTGCTGCCCGCGCTGGGCAAGATGCGGCTGGTGGCGAGGAAGGCGATCTCGCTGTCGAACATCCGGCAGATCTGCATCTCCGCCAACGCGTACGCGACGGACAACAAGGGCTGGTACCCCATCCTGCTCGCGCACAACAACAGCCTGCCCGGGTACACCAACAACCGCGGCCACCTGCCGGACAGGCGGCCCGACACCAACGCAGAGACGCTGGCGGACGGCTGGGCGACTTGGACGTTTGGCGGTAAGAACACCAACGGCTACTGGACACCGGCGTACACGGATTGGGAGGCGGTGGACCGCCCGCTCAACCCGTACCTGATGGACAACATCGCGGGGCCGGGGCCCGGGCAGGTGATGGCCGCGAACGCGCCGGACCGCAACACGCTCCAGATTCCCGTGTTCCACGACCCCAGTGACAAGATCGGGCACCAGCGTGGTTGGGACACCGGCTCCTTTGACCCTGCCACCGGCGCCCCGCTCAACAACAACCACCCCAACATCCCGGCCAATGCCCGGTCGCTTATCTCCTGCTACGACGATGTCGGGACGAGCTACCAGTACAACGCCAAGTGGCACGAGCAGTTGACGACGGGTCCGGGGGCGCTCTACCCGGGCGGTTCCGCCAGCAACCCCAACTTCACGCGCGCGTTCCGGCTCGGCATCCGGCGCATCCGCACGGCCGACACGTTCTCACCCTCTCTCTTCGCATGGGTGCACGACGAGTACGCGGACATCACGGTCTACAGCAACAACGCGTCGTCGCAGATCAAGAACGGCTATGGCGACTTCAACAAGTCGGTCATGGGGTTCATGGACGCCCACGCTCGGTACACGCTCATCCGCCCGGGTCGTACCACTGAATCGTACCGGAACAGCGACTACACGTTCATCTTCGACGACCTGCGGTCGCCGGGGCTGTGAATCCTTGCGCGATGATCAGCCTGCCCTGCGGATAGCGTGTTCCGCGCAGTCATACTGTGGGCCTGCACCAACGTCGCCCTGCACGATGGAGTTTCCATGCGCCGCGCCTTTACGCTTATTGAACTTCTTGTCGTGATCGCCGTGCTGGCGTTGCTCATCGCCCTGCTGCTGCCTGCTGTAGGGAGCATGCGTCTGAGTGGGTGGCGGACGGTTTCATCGGCCAACCTGCACAACATCGTGGTGGCGGGCTTTGTGTACCAGGATTCGCAGAAGGGTTACCTGCCGTGCTTCCCGGCGTTCCAGGAACGCGGGATGATGCCCGAGTTCTATCCCGGCACCACGACCCGCATCCCGCTCTCGGCGTACTGCACGTGGACGTTTGGGGGGAAGAACCCACGCGGGTTCTGGGCGGGCACCGCGCAGGGGTTCTTTGATGTGGAAGCCGCGGACCGCCCCCTCAACGCGTTCCTGACGGACTCGGCGATCTGGGCGCCGCCCATCCCCGAGACGCTGCCCGCGAACGCGGACGAGAGAAAGACCTTGCAGATCCCCGTGTTCCGCGACCCGAGCGACAAGCGCGGCCACCAGCGGAACTGGCCGAACCCCAACGTGGCCAGCGTGCAGGAGGGCGACATCGCGACGTGCTACGACGACGTGGGCACGTCGTACCAGTTCAACGTCAAGTGGTTTGACCAGCTGTGCCTTCCGCAGACACCCCAGCAGGTGCTGGGCTCCCAGATCGCGATGCAGAAGTGGTACCAGGGGTTGCGGCGACTGCGCGCGGCGGATGCGTTCACCCCCTCGCGGTTTGCGTGGATCCATGACGAATACGCGGACATCACGGTGTACAACACCAACCCGCTGGTGCAGGTCCGCAACGGGTACAAGGACTTCAACAAGTCGATGATGGGGTACATGGACGGGCACGTGGCGTACACCAAGCTCCGCCCGGGTGGACAACTGACCCCCGAGGACGACAACTCGTTCATCAACAGCGATTACCAGTTTGTGTTCCTGGACCTGCGGCAGTGATTCAGGCCGTGGCCCTGCCCAGGCGGTCACGGAGCGCATCCCACAGCGGGCCGGTGGCGTCGGGGCGGACGATGGCGATGACCCCCGCGCCGCGAGCATCGGCATCGCGGAGCGCGGCGTAGATGGCTGTGGCGTAGGCGTGGGGGTCTGTCGGGAGCGGGATGACTTCGTGAGGGGTCGCCGGGGACATGGGGGTGTGCGTGAGGAGAACGACCTTTCCCACCGCGCGCCGGACAAATGCGGGCGCTTCCGCCGCCGACACCAACACCGCCCGTGTACGAGGGGCGTAGTGCTTTTCGAGGAGGCCCGGGCTGTCGAGCGTGGCCGACGCCGAGCCATCTGTCGCGCGTGCCGCGTCGCGGGAAAAGTCCGCATCTCGAACGACCTCGCCGAGTGTCCGCCCGACTTCTTCGGCAGAAGTGAGGCCCGGCCGCAGCACGCGGGGCGGGCGCGTGGCGAGCATAACCACCGTGCTCTCGATGCCGCCCTTGCAGGGCCCGCCGTCGAGCACGAAGACACTGTTGCCGAACTCCGCGCGGACATGGTCGGCGGTGGTGGGCGAGACATGGCCCGAGGCGTTGGCGCTGGGGCCGACGATGGGGCAGGCCAGCTCGCGGATCAGCGCAAGGGTGAGGGGGTGGTCCGGGCAGCGGACAGCGACGTTGGGCGAGCCGGCGGTGACAATGTCCGGGATGCGGTCGCCCTTGGGGAGCACGATGGAGAGGGGCCCGGGCCAGAAGGCGTGGCTGAGGCGCGACGCTTCGTTGGTCCAGTCCTTCACAACTTCGCGGGCCATGGCCTCGTCACAGACGTGGACGATGAGCGGGTTGCTGGATGGACGACCCTTGAGCGCGAAGACCTTCGCGACGGCGGCCGCGTCGTAGGCGTTTGCGCCCAGGCCGTAGACCGTCTCCGTGGGGAATGCCACCAGCTGTCCTGCGCGGAGGGCGTCGGCGGCGGCCTTGACTTCTGGTGCCCCGGTCATGGGCAAAGGATATGGGCAAAAATGCTGGTCAGGCAGCGAAGAGTTCCGGCGTCGTTCGGGCGAGGATCTGGGCGGGGGCATCAAGCATGGGGGGAAGGAGTTTCACTGCGGTGGCGCGCGGGACGTAGACCTGCAGCAGGCCCTGCGTGACGCGGATGGACCAGTCCCTGGGCGTACTGAGCAGCCATTCCTGCAGCGCCGGGGTGAGGAGGACCAGCGCGAAGTTCTCATCGTCGGTGGTCACCTGGAACGCCTTGTTGAAGGCCTCGCTGTCCAGCTGCATGCCCTTCTTTCCCAGGAGGCCCTGCAGTTTGTTCCAAAGGGTGACGCGGGTGATGGCGGTCGTGGCCCACGTGGGTGGGACGGGCGTCACGACCATCGTGTGCGTGTAAGTGCGGCGGCTCTTGCCCGCGCCGCGGGAGTACGAGTGCTCGACGATCCACAGCGGCGGCTTGGCGGTGGCGGCTTCCGCTGCCCACTTGACGCCGCCGGGACCGTCCTTCAGTTCGGGCGGGTTGCCGATGGCGTCGAGCGCTGCGGCCTTCTGCTCCTGAGTTGGTTTGATCCAGATGCTGTCGCCGCGCGATGTGAACAGGGCCTCGATGGCCTTCTTGCGCTTGTGCTCAACCCACGCGACGAGCGCGATGAGGCCGATGACCAAGGCCGCGATGCCGCCGATGAGGAGGAACTTTTCCATGGTGAGCCGGGGCGCTTCGCGGACCCTGGGGTGCCATCTTCACACTACATCGAACGTGCTGCACTGATCGCGGCGAGCTGCTTGAGCAGGGCGGGCACGGTGTCGAGCGGGAGCATAGTGCTCGCATCGCTCATGGCGGTGGATGGCGTCGGGTGAGTCTCGAGAAAAATAGCGTGCACGCCCGCGGCGACGGCGGCGCGAGCGAGGAGGGGGGCGCGGTCTGGGCGGCCGCCGGTGGTTTCGCCCGCGCCGGGGAGTTGCGTGCTGTGGGTGCAATCAAAGCAGACGGGGGGAGCACCGCCTTCGACCTTGAGTTCCATCATGTCGCCCAGGCCAAGGAAGTCGTTCACCAGGCGGCCGTAGCCGAAGGTGGTGCCACGCTCGGTGAGCATGACGTTGGAGCAGCCGGCTTCCGCGAGCTTCTTGACTGGCTGGTTCATTTCGTGGGGTGCAAGGAACTGGCCCTTCTTGACGTTCACGGCGCGGGCGTGCTTGGCGGCGGCTTCGCCCACGGCGAGGAGCAGGTCTGTCTGGCGGCAGAGGAACGCGGGCACCTGGAGCAGGTCGACGACGTGCGCAGCGGGCTCGGCCTGGGACGGCTCGTGGATGTCCGTGGTCGTTGGGACATTGAGGTCGCGCTTGATGTGGGCCATCCAGGCGAGGCCCTGTTCCAACCCGGGGCCGCGCGGGGAGCGGATGGAGGAGCGGTTCGCCTTGTCGAAGGATGCCTTGAAGATGTAGGGCAGGCTGGCGGCCGCGCAGGCGGCCTTGAGCGCGCGGCCGATGGTGAGGCCAAGGTCCAGGGATTCGAGGACGCAAGGGCCGGCGATAATGGCGAGGGGCCGCCCGTGGGCGATCGTGAGCGGGCCGACGGTGCAGGAGCGGGGCATGGCACAGGGTAGTTGCGCCGCGCGCGGCAGTGAAACCAGTGACGGGCGGCGACGAATGACCCGCTATGCTCAGGGCCATGCTGCGTCTCACGGACTTACGCAAGTCGTTTGGATCGGTGACGGCGGTCGATGGGCTTTCGCTGGACGTTCGGCGGGGTGAGGTGTTCGGGTTGCTTGGTCCGAACGGAGCGGGGAAGAGCACGACGATCGGGATGGCGGTGGGGCTGGTCGCGCCGGATTCTGGGGACGTCGAGATAGAGGGCGCCGGGTCTCCTACGACGCCGGCGGCCCGGCGGCACCTGGGCGTGGCGCCGCAGGCGCTGGCGTTGTACGAAGAGCTGACGGCGGAGGAAAACCTGCGGTTTTTCGGGTCGTTGTACGGGCTTTCGGGCTCGGCTCTGGTCGCACGCGTGGACGATTCGCTACGGATGGTCGGGCTGGAGGCGCGCCGGCACGACCGGGTGAAGACGTACTCGGGCGGCATGAAGCGGCGGATCAACCTCGCCGCGGCGATGGTGCACGACCCGCCGGTGCTGCTGCTGGACGAACCGACCGCGGGCGTGGACCCGCAGAGCCGCAACAACTTGCTCGATGTGGTGCGGCAGCTCGCGGCGGCGGGCAAGACCGTGGTGTACACGACGCACTACATGGAAGAGGCGAGCAAGCTGTGCGACCGGATCGCGATCATGGACCATGGGAAAGTCATCGCGCAGGGAACAGTGGCGGAGTTGACGTCACGCTTTGGCGGCAAGAGCGTGGTGACGGTGACTCGCGGCGAGAACGCGCACGAGCGGATCGAGACCGATGCGCCGGTGCGGGAGATAGAGCGGGTCATGGCCGGCGGCGGCGTGACAAATGTGCGGGTGGACCAGCCGGACCTGGAGACTGTTTTTCTTTCGCTGACAGGGCGCAGCCTGCGTGACGGGTAGCGGTTGCCGTCTTCGCGCGGTTTCGCTGTTGTTGAGACTTGTGTCTGGGGAACCTCCGATGCCGATTCTTACGCTGGCTCTCAAGGACCTCCGCCTGCTCGTCCGTGACCGGATGAACTGCTTTTTCACTTTCATTTTCCCGGTGCTGTTCGCGATCCTGTTCGGGCTCATTTTCAGCGGCGGCGGGGGCGGTGAGAAGGGGGGCGTGCCGCTGGCCGTCGTCAACGAAGATGGAGGGGCAGCGGCGAAGGAGTTCATCGCGGACCTCGGGAAGGATTCGGCGCTCGAAGTGACGGAGGTGGCATCACGAGCGGAGGGAGAGGGGCTTGTGCGGAAGGGATCGGCGAGCGCGTGCGTGGTGGTGCCGCAGGGCTACTCGGCATCTGGCTTGTTCGCCGGGAAGGCCACGAAGCTGGAGGTGCTGGTCGACCCGGCGCGGGGAGCGGAGTCGGGCTTGCTTCAGGGCAAGCTCACGCAGATCGCATTCCAGGGCATGGGGCGGATGTTCACCGACCGCTCCCGCATGCTGGACGCGCTGAAGGATTCACGGGTCCGCGTGGCCAGCACGCCGGGGTTTACACCGACACAGCGGGGGGCGTTCGACAGCATGTTCAATGCAGCGGACCAACTCCAGCAACAGCTGAGCGAGGACGACTCGCCGGCAAAGGGGGAGGAGGGTGGGCAGTCGGGCGGCGGCTTCGCCTGGTCGCCGGTTGATATCAGGGTGCAGGAACTGACGCCCAAGGAGGTGACGGGCAAGCCCAAGAGCGCGTTCCAGATTTCGTTTGCGCAGGGCGTAGTATGGGGGCTCGTGGGGTGCGTCGCCGCGTTTGTGTCGTCGCTCGCGGCGGAGCGTCAGCAGGGCACGCTGGGGCGGCTCCTTGGCTCGCCGCTCGCGCCGTGGCAGGTGCTCGCGGGCAAGGCTCTTGCGTGCTTCCTCTCGTGCGTGCTGGTGCAGGTGATCCTCCTGGGGTCGGTCATGGTGATCGCGCGCGTGATCGAGCACAAGGCGTTCATCGTGTCCAACTGGCCCATGCTCGTGGTTGCGATTCTCGCCGCCGCGGCGGCGTTCACCGGCATCATGATGGCGTTCGCGAGCCTGACCAGGACGGAGGCTTCGGGTGGTGGCCTTGCAAGGGCCGTCATGCTCGTGCTCGCGATGATCGGTGGCGGCACGATCCCGCTCTTCCTGCTCCCCCGGTGGATGCAGACGGTGTCGGGTGTGAGCCCCTTCCGCTGGGCGGTGCTGGCGCTGGAAGGGGGCATTTGGCGCGGCATGACCGCGCGGGAGATGCTGCTGCCCCTGGGTGTGCTGATCGGGCTGGCCGTCGCAGGCTTCGTGGCGGGAGCGGTGGGGGTGCGTCGCGTGCGGGTGGCGTAGGGCACTTAGAATAATGTCTACCCCCGGGCGGGTAGCTCAGCGGCTAGAGCATTCGCCTTACACGCGAAGGGTCCAGGGTTCGAATCCCTGCCTGCCCACTTGGAAGGGAGCGGAGAACGGAGACCAGAGAGCGGAGCGCCGCGCGTTCCGCTCAAGCGTTCTTCTGTTCTCTGTTCTTTTTCTCTACGCTGCACCTTCCCCATGTCCACCCACCGCGACCGCCAAATCCTCCTCGTGGACAAGGCCCTCGCCCTGTACCGCCAGGGCTGGTTCCCCATGTTTGATGACGAGCGGCGCGTGCTGGAATGGGTGCAGCCGCACGAACGCGGTCTATTGCCGCTGGACGAGCGGTTCCGTGTGACGCGCTCGTTGCGGCAGCGCGTGCGGAGCGCGAAGTTTGTAGTCACGTGCGACCGGGCCTTCGGACGGGTCATCCGCGAGTGTGGTGTTCCGGCGCCGGGGCGTGAGCGTACCTGGCTGTGCCCGGAGATCATCGAGTTGTTCGAGGCGTTGCACGCCGCGGGGTACGCGCACAGCATCGAGGCGTGGGTCGAAGAACCAAGCGTCCGGCACCCGTCCCTCGGTGTTCGAGACGAGCCGAGTTCACAGCAAAGAACGCCGAACACCGAGCGCCGAATGCCGCTTCCTGCGGTTGGCGGCACGCTCGTTGGCGGCCTCTATGGCCTGGTCCTCGGCGGTGCGTTCTGTGGCGAGTCGATGTTCTCACGCCCCGACCTTGGGGGCACAGACGCGAGCAAGGTGTGCCTGGTACACCTGGTAGAGCACCTGCGCGCGATCGGCTGTGTGCTGCTGGACGCGCAGCTGGCCAACGACCACCTGGAGCAGTTCGGACTCTTTGAAGTACCGATGGAGGAGTACCTTCAGCGCCTTGCAGATTCAGCGCGGCGCCCCGTGGCATGGGGAGTGTTCGACCCCGCGCGTGCGGTCAAGCCGGGGGGCAACGCGTGATTTCCATAACGCAAAGGCCTTTCACGCGGCAGGAATATCCGGAAGGCTGGGCGCGGCTTGATGCTGAGCGTCGGGCGCTGTACGGACGATCGGTGCGGTGCGCGGTGCCGGCACTCCTGGGGCTTGCGCTTGCCGTCTGGTTTGCACTTCAACGTCCGGCGTTCTTCTGGGGACGGGAGGTAAGCATCGGCCTCGCCTGCATGTTCGGAGCGGGGGCCGTCATGCTCGCGGCTGAATCCGTCCGGTGCGTATCGAAGGGAGTTCGAAGCAAGTTGGACCTGAACGCGGCGGCGGCCCAGGGCGCGGACTTCATGGAGATAGTGGAGCTCGAAGCTTCTCGTGCGTGGGATTGCGGCGATGCGCACGGCAGCGCCATGCTCTTTGAGGTGGGTCCGGACACGCATGTCTGGGTCTGGACCGATGAGTGGCTCGACCACATCCCTCTCGACTGTCCGTCAAGTGAGCGGGAAGTCCATGCACGGTGGCGATTCGAGGTGCGGGGAGATTACATTTGGAGCCTGATACCCGTCCCGGGCCCCTCGATCCGATTGATCGAGGCGACCGACGACCTGAACAGCTCGACGGAGGTGGAATGGTCGTTCCGTGTGTTCCGCCGCGCGGAATTACCGTCACCGCTCGCTCGGATCGTGGGTGACGCGGCGCCGACGGCCCCCCGTCGAGCGACCGGCGGCTCGTAGCGGGGGTGTGTTCAGGCCCCTTGCGTTGTTTAGAATACCGCATGACCCAGGCCGCCACGACCGGACGGAGTTCTCCCGCGCCTGCAACATCGCACGCTGTGCAACGCTGTATCCACGCAGGGTGTGCACACTCTTTCCCGATTGCGAGCACACTGGTCGCGTGCCCCGCGTGCGGGAACCTGCTGGACGTGGACTACGACTGGTCGGGCAGGGCACCCGCTTCCTGGAGCCTCTTTGAATCTCGCTCATCCACGCGTGGGGAGCGGGGCGCTGCTGGAGCATTCCCTTCCACGCCCGCGATGCTGGACTTTTCGGGTGTGTGGCGATTCCGAGACCTGCTCCCGTTCTACCGAGATGAGTCGCAGATCGTGACGATCGGCGAAGGACGCACCAACCTGCAGAAGGCCGATCAGTTGGCGCGGGTGCTCGGGTTCGATCCCGAAGCGCGCAGCGGCGCTGGCGGCCTGTTCCTTCAGTACGAGGGGTATAACCCCTCTGGCTCCTTCAAGGACAACGGCATGACCGCCGCGTTTACGCACGCGAGAATGGTGGGTGCAACCCGCGTGGCGTGCGCGAGCACGGGGAACACGAGCGCGGCGCTCGCGGTGTACGGCACCGCCACGGGCATGCAGTGCTACGTGTTCATAGGTGACGGCAAGATCGCCTACGGCAAGCTCAGCCAGGCCCTTGACTACGGCGCGACGACGCTGCAGATAGCGGGTGACTTTGACGCCTGCCTTGCCCGCATCAAACACATCGCCGAGAAGATGCCGGAAGTCGGTGTGTACCTCATGAATTCGGTGAACCCCTTCCGTCTCGAAGGGCAGAAGGCCATCATGTTCCGCGTGCTGGAAGGGCTCCAATGGGAAGTGCCGGACTGGATCATCGTCCCGGGGGGAAATCTGGGCAACTGCTCCGCGTTCGGCAAGGCATTCATCGAGTTGAAAGCACTGGGCCTCATCAAGAAGGTGCCGCGGCTTGCGGTGATCCAGGCACAGGGGTCAAGGACGCTGGACCGGATCGTCAACGAGCTCGGGGTGCGCTGGAGCCCCGCGAGTGAGCAACGCGGGAGAGAGCAGCCAGGGAGTGAGCGAAGGCCTGCCCGTCCCCTTCCCGCGCATGGGTCTGCGTGCACACTCACGGGCACGTGGGATGTACAAGCCGTGGACGACGAGTACGCCCGCATGGACGCCAAGAACGAACGGGCGCACACGATCGCGACCGCCATCGAAATCAACCGCCCGGTCAACCTCCCCAAGGCTTTGCGGGCCCTCCACGCCATGAACGGTGTCGTGCGGAGCGTGCCCGATGCGGTGATCGTGGAACACAAGGCGATGGTGGGACGCTACGGCTTTGGCTGCGAACCCGCCAGCGCCGCGAGTGTCGCCGGGGCCGGTCTGCTCCTTCGTGAGGGCGTCATCAAGGCCGACGAGCGTGTTGTGTGCATCCTGACGGGGCATCAACTGAAGGACCCCGATGTGACGGTTGCCTATCACACACGGGATTCGAGGCGAGAGTCCGGCCCGAAGGGAGCCGATGCCGTCCCGCTTGTTCCCAAGGATTCAGCGGTCGCGGACGCGGCGGGGAAGTTTGCCAACGCGCCCATCCGCGTCGCGGACGATCTGAACGCGATCCTCCGGGCCATGGGCGTCCGCGGATGACAGGCTTTTGGCCGGGTATCGGATATCATGCACCGCTCGCCGGGGTGCGGCGGCACACGGAGCCCGTCATGCCTATCTCACGGATGAAGTCGCGCATCACCCTGCTCTTCCTTGCGATCGCTACGGCCGCTCTGGCCGCCTGTCATACCGTGCAGGGTCTAGGCCAGGACATCACGTACATCGGCGAGAAGGGCGAAGAGGCCATCTCTCAATAGCCCAATCATGGCTACCGACCTCCGAGGCCTGCCCATTGCCATCACCGGGGCCAGCAGCGGCATAGGCCTCGCGATGGCGATCGCGTGCGCACGCGCGGGGATGCCGGTGGTGCTTGCGGCGCGGCGCATCGACCGGCTGGAGAGCGGCGTCAAGCAGATCACGAGCGAGGGAGGGAGGGCCGTCGCGGTGCCCTGCGACGTCACGCGCCCGGAGGACTGCGAGCGTCTCATGCAGGCCGCGGAGGACGCGTTCGGCCCCTTGTACAGCGTGTTCGCGAACGCGGGGTACGGAATTGAGGGCCCGGTGCTCGAGGTGCCGGACGAAGCGATGCGGGCGATTTTCGAGACCAACTTCTACGGCACGCTGCACACCGTCCGCCCGGCCATGAAGAGGTTCCTGGCGCGGAAACGGGGTCATGTCCTGATTTGTTCGTCGTGCGTGAGCAAGGCGGGCATTCCCTACCTGTCCGCGTACAGCGCGACGAAGGCGGCCCAAGACCATATAGGTCGGGCGTTGCGTGTGGAGGTGGCGTCGGCCGGCGTGCACGTCTCGACGGTCCATCCAATCGGCACCGACACGGAATTCAGCGAGGTTGTCACCAAGAAGTCCACCGGCCCGCGGCGTGCCCGTGCCCCCAAGGCGTTCCGCCAGACCTCCGAGCATGTCGCGGAGGTGGTCGTTCGCTGCCTGCGCAGGCCCAAGGGCGAGGTGTGGACGAGCATGCCGGCGAGAGTCGTCGCGGCGATCAGCGTCGTGACGCCCGGAATCTTCGACTGGGGGCTGCGGCGCCGGTTCGAGCAGACGTAAACCTACGCGTGTTCGAGGAGCGCAACGACGTGCACCTCGACCGCGCGACCCTCACCAACCGCGTCCACCTTCTCGTGCGTCTTGCCTTTCACGTTGACGCGAGATGCCTCCACCCCAAGCACGCGCGCAATGTTCGCACGCATCGCGTCCTTGTGGGGGCCAACCTTGGGCTTCTCGAGGATCAACGTGCAGTCCAGGTTGCCCACGCGGTACCCAGCCTTTGCGACACGGGCCGCCGCTTCCTTGAGGAAGCCCGCGGAGTCACGCCCGGCATTCGCATTATCCGTGTCAGGGAACAACTGCCCGATGTCCGGGTCGCCGATTGCGCCCAGCAGGGCATCGGTGACGGCGTGGTAGAGGGCGTCGCCGTCGCTGTGAGCGACGGGCCCTCGGTCGCTCTCGATCGTGACGCCGCCAAGCACCAGCGGCTTGCCGAGGCCCGCCGGCGGGCGGTATTCCAGGCGGTGAAGGTCGTACCCATGCCCGATTCTCATGAGCGAGGGTAGCGATGTCTAAGCCAAAGGCCGGGGTTTCGGGACGCGCCGATCAACCCCGCGGCCTCCCTGGGCCGATACACTTTCCCCATGACCACCCGCAGCCTTCTCGCTTCCTTCACCGTGACCGGTACCCTCCTGTGCCTTGCGGCATGCGGCAGCCCCGAGCGTGTCTCCTACCGATCCGAGACGTGGTCCCCCAAGACGATCACCGTGCTCGACACCCGGACCGGCGAGAGCGTCGTCACGATCGATGTGCCGGTGGGTAAGCAGGCAAACCTGTGGTTCAAGAAGGACCGCAACCGGGCCGAGAGCGATGGCAGCGACGAGCTGACATACGCCATCCGCCCATGGGGGGATAATGTCACAATCCCCGGCACCACGCTCACGGTGCCGCCGCCGTCGGCCAGGCGCATCGACATGACGCTGCGCAAGGTGCCCGAGCAGGCCGCGAAGTGAGTTTCAGCGCATCGACGAACCACACGCTTGTGCGATAGCCTCCACCGCGCGCGTGACACCGGCGAGGTTGACGTCCAGGTGCGTCACCGCCCGGACTTTCCTCGGGCCGGTGGGGAGCATGAGCACGCCCAGCGATTGAATGCGGGCGCACAACGTTGGAGCGTCAAAGGGCACAGCGCTCCCCAGGTCAAAGAGCACGATGTTCGATTCGACCCCGAACGGGCCGTGGCATGCGTCGAGCGTGATGCCCTTCACCTTGACGACCCCTTCGGCGAACGCACGGGCGTTCGCATGGTCGTCCGAGAGGCGGGCGATGTGGTGGTCTAAGGCGTGCGACGCCGCGGCGGCGAGCAGCCCGCTCTGGCGCATGCCCCCGCCGAGCATCTTCCGTATGCGCCGAACCTTCGCGACCAGATCGTTCGTTCCCGCCACAGCGCTGCCCACGGGGGCCCCGAGACCCTTGCTGAAACAGCACGACACGCTGTCAAAGTACCGCGCGTAGTCTCGGGCGGTGACGCCCCCCGCAACGCACGCGTTCCACAAGCGCGCGCCATCCATGTGTGTCCGCATGGAGTGCTGCCGGGCCGCGCCGGTGACAGCCTCGATGTCCTCCAACGCCCACACCGCACCGCCGCCCCTGTTGTGGGTGTTCTCGACGACCAGCAGTCTCGAGCGTGGGAAGTGGACATTGTCGGCACGGACGGCGGACACCACGTCCGCTTTGGAGAACTGCCCGCGCGGGCCCCGAAGCCCCCTCACCATGCACCCACTGATGGCGGCGGGGCCGCCCCCTTCGTACAGGATGATGTGGCTGTCTTCGTGGGCGATGACCTCGTCACCCGGCTCGGTGTGGGCGCGGATGGCGCATTGATTTCCCATCGTGCCGCTGGGAACAAAGCACGCGGCCTCCTTGCCAAGGAGCGCCGCGACCTTGTGCTCAAGGGCCGCGACGCTTGGGTCGTCGCCGAGCACATCGTCGCCGATCGGCGCTCGGGCCATGACGTCCCACATGGCTGGGGTGGGCCGCGTGACAGTGTCGCTGCGGAGATCGACGGGGACTTTCATGATAAAGGGTATTCATGGGGGCAACTTCCGTGCCTGCCACTGCTGCAGGGGGCTGCCACACTGGCACCACCGCGCGCTCATCGGCGTACAAACGCGCTGCGAACACGTCCGCCTACGCGGGCATCGGCCACGGGGCGCGATTGGCACACTCCTTGCAATTCACTGGACTGAGCGTACTGCAGCACCAGATGAAGCAGTCCGGTGTTGCGAGTACGCAAGGAGAAAGGAACACGCCATGACACTCAACCTTGTTCACCGGAGCCGCGGCACCCCTTCGTACCCGAGCCTTCTCGAGGAATTCCTGAGCGAGCCCTTCCTGATGGTCGCACCGATGACTCAGCAGGCGCAGTCGCTCGCTGTCGACGTTTCTGAGGCCGAAAGCGATGTGGTTGTGCGCGCGAGCGTTCCGGGCTTCCGAAAGGATCAGATAGCCATCGAGGTGCACGATGATGTGCTCACGATCCGCGCGGAAAAGTCCGAGGAGGTGGAGGAAAAGAACGAGCGGTACACGCGGCGCGAGAGGCGTGCCGGCAGCTTTGCGCGGTCCCTCGCGCTCCCCGCGCCCGTGGCCACGGAAAAGGCCCAGGCAGAGCTCAAGGACGGTGTGCTGACGCTGACGATTCCAAAGAATCAGAAGGCCCAGCCGCGGAAGATCAGCATCAACTGACAATCATCGCGGCGGTAAATCCGGTACCAAGGGCGGACGCAGAGCGTCCGCCCTTGTGTGCCAGGGCCTCGTTCGAGCGTTCAGTGCTTCTTCGCTTCTTCCACCGCTTTGCCCATTTTCCACCGCAGAGAGACAAACCCCGCCGCCCCGGCTACGCCGACCATCAGCGATGACGCCTGGACCCAGAGGTGCGCATCCATCCCGGCACGTTTGAGGGCTTCGTACCCGGTCGTCACGGCGACGGGCGCGAGCAGGCCCCGCACGCCGTTGAGTGTGACGTGCGTCGCCATGTACCGGCTGGTCTCGCTCGGGCGGGCAAAGTCCACGTGACCCAGGTGCCAGGCGATCTGGCCGCCGCCGTACCCGATCCCCATGAGCGCCGCGCCGATGAAGTAGAACCAGATGGCGTGCCCGCCAATGAAGCGGTCGATGAGCGCGCCGGTCGTGAAAAAGGTCCCGGCGACGACGAACGTCCAGGAATGGACGGAGCGGAACTTCACGACGTGGGCCTTGTCGAGGAAACGCCGCCAGATCGGGAGTGCCAGCAGCGTCAGGAGTGCAGGGATGCTGCTCGTGACGAGCACGCTGGGAAAGTAGGTGAGGCCGTACTCCTCTTTCAGCGAGATAACCAGGCACGGCACGACCATGAGGTTGCTGAAGCCCAGGACGAACATCCACAGCATGAACTGGGCGTACCAGCGGTCCTGGCGCAGAACGCGGAGCACCACGACGGGGCCGTGCCAGGGTCTCATGACCTTCGTTGCTCCGTCGCCGGTTTCTTCCTGCAGTACCCGCCCTTCCCGGCGCACGCGGATGCGTCCATAGGCAAAGACGCCGATCATCCCCAGCCCGGCCGCGATGGGGAGGAAGTAGCGGTACGCGCCCGGGCTGTTGTCCAGGCACCACGCCAGCGACGCACCGATGACCGCGACCAGCAGCACTTCCACCCCCGACAGCACGCCGACAATGCGTGTGCGGTCGGCGGATCGGTAGTTGGCACGCCACACGGTTGGGCGTAGCGTGAGCATCCCGCTCCAGCAAACGCGCGCCCCCATCACCAGCACCAGCAGCAGGCACAGTGGCAGCGCCCCGCTGGTGGGCAGCAGTGCGATGAGGCCCACGCAGAGCATCATCCCCGCCTGCATCAGCGAGATCAGCCCGATCTTGGCCCTCCCGTGCGCCAGGCCGCTCCAGAAGAAGCTGAGGATGTTGGCCAGCTGCGGTGTCGCGCCAATCAGCCCGACCATGAAGTTGAGCAGGGCAGGGGGCACGCTGTCCGTGAAACTCTGTTTCGCGAAAACCGCGATCACACCGCCCTCAATGGTCGCCATCGCGAGCATGAGAAAAATGGTCGCCGTGATTTCCAGGGTGAACGCTCGGCGCGACATCCACGGGAGTTCGCGGGGCCGCACAATGGGCAGCACCCGCGAAACCGCGGCGACGCCCGCATCGAACGGGATGGTGGCCCGTACCGCTCGCAGCACTTCACCCGCATGATAGGGGAGTATGCTGGGTCTTTTCGTGCATCCCGTGCGTTCCGCGAACCCCATCCCTTCTTACGTGCGTGCGTTGTTGCTGAAGACAACGAGCTTGAACGGGCGATAACACCATCCCCCGCGGGCCGGGGCGCAATCCGCAAAGCCCCCGCGCTCGTGTGGACGAAGAAGCAGTGAGATGCACGCATAAATCTTGCTGACGACCGCCGAAAGTCCCGCAACTCTGACGCCTTGCCTTCGTACGGTTGACACCCATGAGTTCAGCGACTGTCCATCCGCCTTCCAAACCCGCCACGCCCGCCCAGGGCGCCGAGTACGTCCTCGGCACGGGGAGCGACGAAACCGCCCGCCTGGGCTTGCAGCACCGGCTGTGGTCCGCTGCGGCCCACGAATGCTGGGAGCGGGCCCGCTTGCAGCCCGGTCACACGGCGCTTGACCTGGGCTGCGGCCCCGGGCACGCGACCGTGGACATGGCGCAGATCGTCGGCCCGCGTGGGCGCGTGATCGCCGTGGACGAGTCCGCGGCGTTCCTCAAGCAGCTCCACGGCCAGGCGGAATCACGCCGCCTGACCAACGTCGAGCGGATCCTGGGGGACGTGCAGGAGCTGACCGAGTGCATCCATGATGGTCAGGGCACGATCGATGTGGCGTATGCACGGTGGGTGTTCTGCTTCCTGAACGATCCGGAATCGGTGGTGAAGGGTCTCGCAACGCTCGTGAAGCAGGGCGGGCGCGTCGCGATCCACGATTACTTCAACTACGACCGCTGCCTCACGCTCGCGCCCCGGCGCGAGGCGTTCAGCAAGGTCATCCACGCGGTCGGCGCTTCCTGGCGCGCCCGTGGCGGGGATACGGACGTTATGGGGCGCCTCCCGGGCCTCTTCCAGAAGCATGGGTTCGAGGTCACCCACCTGGATGTCATCCAGCGTATCGCGCGCCCGGGCAGCACCATGTGGCACTGGCCAAACTCCTTCTGGCAGACGTTCGTGCCAAAGCTTGTGGAAACCGGGTTCATCACGCGCGAGGACGAGCAGGCATTCCACAAAGCGTGGAACGACGCGAGCAACGACCCCGCGTCGTTCATCCAGCTCCCGCCCGTGTTCGAGCTCATCGCCACCCGCCGGTAGGCCGCCCCGGCCCGGCTTCACGGCTCCTTCTTTGGCTGTGACTTCCTGATCTCTGCGCGCACACGTCGTCCGGCGTCCGTGGCTTCTTTTCCACCGTCCTGAAGCTCCTTGTACGCCGCTTCCAGCCTGGCAAGCGCCTCCGCCGGCCTGCCGGCGTCCTTCATGGCGCGTGCGGTGAACAGCACGCGATCGATCCGCTCCGGGTAGTCCAGCGGCGCGATGAGCACACAGTCGTCCCGGCGGAGACTGTCCGCGAGCGCTTCGTCGTACCGCTTCTGCCGCTGGTAGAGCTGGGCACGCAGGGAAAAAAAGTTCCCAAGCAGTGGCGAGCGTGCGTCGGCAACGGTGCTCAACCGGTCGATGGCGGCGGTTGTCTGTTCGAGCGCCTCGTCGAGGCGGCCCTCATCCCTCAGGAGGCGGAGCTGGTTGTGAACCACCCCGAGCACGAGCGGATCGTTCTTGTCTGTCCCCGGCGGGATCGCGGCGAGAGCGAGTTCGTAATAGTGGCGGGCCGCGTCAAAGCGCTTGCGGGCACGCTCCATGCTCCCCAGGTTCCTCAGTGTCTCCGCAGGTTTGGCGTCCCGCTCGCCGTGCAGCGCGATCCGGACGAACAGCGCTTCGCTCAGCATCCGCTCCGAGCCGTCGTAGTCTTTGAGCAGGAAGAGCATGATGCCCCAGTTGTTGGCCGCCCAGGCGGCCTCCTCACTCACCTCCCCCTGCGTGTCACGCAGAGTGGTGTAGGCGCGCCGGTACCGATCCTCGGCGCCGCGGTTGTCGTGGCGACGCTCTCGGCAGAGCCCTTCCACCATGAGCCATCGACCATACGGGGCTGAATGCAGGCCGTACACACGCTCCGCGAGTGGCATCCCGCACGATACAGCCTGCTCAGACACGGTCGAGTCACCCAGCTTGGACGCCACGCGTGCGACGTCGTACCACAACGACTCCGCCAGCGCAGGATCCGCGTCCGAGTCAATCTGCTCGATGGTCGCCACCGCGTTCTGGGTGACATGGAACACCGACCCGGGCGCGCTCGCCGCGACCGACTCGCTCACCGAAGAGAGCGTGTCACGCAGTGTCTGCGCAAGTGTCTGGGAGCGTGCCGCGCTCCTCCGGGCCTCCTCCGCGTGCTCCCGAGACTGCTGAACCGCGGCCGCGAGGGCCTCCCCGCGCGCCGCGAGCCGCACAGCGAGAATTGTGGAGACGACGGCGGACGCAACAACGGCCAGCACGCACGCGGCCGCGATTGCGGAGGCAACAGGGCGTCTGCGCACAAGTTTCGTCAGGCGGTATGCCAGCGTCGGGGGATGCGCCAAGACCGCCTCGCCCCGCTGCCACCGCCGGATATCCGCGAGCATCGCATCGGCGGACTGATAGCGGCGTTCGGGCTCGGGTGCCATCGCCGTCGTCACGATCGTGCAAAGGTCGGCGGGGATTCCGGGCGACACCGCGCGGGGCGATGGCGCTTGGGTCGTGCGGCGCGACCCATCGCTCCCGTGCGGGAGCTGCCCTGTCAGCACAACATACAGCAGGCAGCCGAGGGCGTAGACGTCGCTCCGCGTGTCGACCGCGCCGGTGCCGGGAGAAATCTGCTCCGGAGCTGCGTACGCGGGAGTCCCCACCACGCTCGCCTGCTTCGGGCGTGACCCGGAGACACCGCGCCGGGCGCCGGTCAATGCCGCGAGACCGAAGTCGAGCACGCGCGGCTGGCCGTCCCTCACCACCAGCACATTGCTGGGCTTGATATCGCGGTGGATGATGCCGCGCTGGTGGGCGTACGCGATAGCGCTGCACACGGCGCCCACCGCCTCCGCGCGGTCGTGAAGGCTCTTGCCCGCCGCCCATTCGTCCATCGGCACCCCGTCCACATACTCCATGACCAAGGCCGAGTGCTGGTGGGGGGGCGCGGTTTCGATCACACCATAGACCGAAACAATGGCAGGGTGTCGGAGGGAACTGAGGACACTGACCTCACGCTCGAATCGCTCCTTCGCCACTGCCCCCGCCAGCGGGCCGGCGGCGATGTGCTTGAGCGCGACCTCCCTGCCCGTCCCGGGCTGCACCGCGCGGAAGACCGCACCCTGGGCCCCGCGTCCAACTTCTGCGAGCAGCCGGTACCCCGCGAATTCACCCAATGCCGGAGGAGCGATGCTCTCCCGCACCAAGCCCATCCATGCGTCGTCTTCAAGGTCAAAGCCCATGGAGGGCGTCCGCTCGCCGGTCCCATTGTGCTCGTGGCGGGGCAGCGTGCTCAGTCGTGCGGCTTTGTTCAAAGGGCGGTCAGCCATCGACTCGATCCTCGTCGCGCACCTGCTCCTCAATGAGTTCCTGCATCCGGGCACGTACCCGCTGACGAACTTTGTACACAGCCTCCTCCGACATCCCGTATTCCTGCGCCAGGAGTGACACCGGCACTCCAGACACGTTCCGCTCGAACAGCGAGATACTCCGTTCTTCGAACTGTGACCTCACCATCGCGAGCGCGCGCCGATAATGGTGCGCGACCCACTCCCTTTCCCACGCCTGATCCTCGGCCGGGCTCGGGGAGCTGCTGGATTCGTGCGCATCACAGCACGCGCCCGTTCCCAATTCTGATAGTCCTTCAACCCCCGTCATTGGACGCTTCCGGGCGAATAATCCTGAAATCGCATTGCGGGTCGCCCGGAATAGGTAGTCTCGGAATCTCCCTCGGCCCGGGTCATAGGCAAACGTTGGCAGTGTCTTTGCCAGGTTGCTGAACACGACCTGCACCACGTCTTCAGCGTCGGCATGCTGCACCCGCTGGGAGAGACAGAACCGCACCAGCATCTCGCGGTACGTACTTTCGAACTCCTGCCACGCCGCGAGGTCGCCCGTGTCGCGCACACGCGAGAGCAAGGTCAACCGTGTTTGGTTTGGTGCGGCACCCATTAGGACATCAATGTACCAGACATTGTCCGATTGCCAAGCGTGCTCCGCGTGTTCCTGCTTCCAAAGGCGCTGCAAACCGCCCGCAATCGGGGCGGTGGTCCGTCATTACCGGCCCGTTGCTCCGTGCAGTTCGCGGCGGAGCGCCCGCGCTGCCTCCTCCACCCCTGCGATCCATGAACCGCCCGCCGCGGGGGCATAAATCACGCTGCGCGACGCCGTGACGAGCACGCCCGCACCGTCGCGTCCGTTGCGGACCATCGCGCGGATGTCGTCCACCGTACCCCCCTGAGACCCGTAGCCTGGGATCAGAAAGTACGAATCAGGCATCCGTGCCCGTAATGCCAGGGCATCTGCTGCCTTGGTGGCACCGACGACCGCCCCGACGGAGGAAAGTTCGCCACCGTGCTTCGCCAGATCATCCTTGGCCAGGAGGGAGACCATGTCCGCCATCGATTCCGCCACTGTTCTTCCATCCACGAGGCGTTGGCTCTGAACGACATCGCTATCGGGATTACTGGTGCGCACCAGGATAAATACCCCCAGGCCCGCGTCCAAGAAGGGCTTGATAGTGCTGGGGCCCATGTAGCCGGAAAGCGTGACAGCGTGAGCGCCGGTCCGGCGTGCCGCCTCGGCATAGTGACCCGCTGTCAGGCCGATATCGCCCCGCTTGACATCCAGCACCACCACCAGCCCTGCGCGGACCGCTTCCGCGATGCACTCCTCAAGGAGGAGTACCCCGCGCCCGCCGTACCGCTCGAAGCAAGCGGATTGAAACTTCACCGCGGCCGCATGCCCGTGCACCGCGCGTATGACCCCATGGCAGAACTCAGAGATGGCGGCCAGAGCCTCGTGGTGTCGTGCTCGGACTTCCGCGGGCAGCTGATCATGCACAGGATCAAGCCCAACGCACGCGAAGGAGCCGGTCTCGGCGATGCGCCGGGAAAGCACGTCGGAAAACGCCATGCGCGAGCGTAGGAAACCGGCGAGCTCACCGCGAGTGCATCTCGTGGCGGTATTCTCGGGCACGGCCCACGCCTTGTCGCCTGTGCAGGCCGCGACGCATTCCTACACTCCGCCCCGTGACCAAAGGAACCGCCAGAATCCGCCCGATTGCCATCGCCGTCAGCAGGTACAACGCCAGCGTGACCGAGCCTCTGCTGCAGGGCGCTATCGGCGTTTACACCCGCGCAGGGGGGCGTGAACGCGACCTCCTGATCCTCGATGCGCCGGGCGCGTTCGAGCTGCCTGTACTCGCGGCGGCGGCCCTGCGTCGGAAGAACATCGCGGGTGTCGTGGCGCTCGGGTGCGTCGTGAAGGGTGAAACCCGCCACGACCGGGTGCTGGGCAGCACCGTCACGCAGGCCCTGTGCGACCTGAGCGTCCGCGCGCTGAAGCCCGTCGGTCTGGGCGTGCTGACGGTGGAGAACGCTGAGCAGGCCCACGCCCGGGCCGGAGGCGACAAGGGCAACAAGGGCGCGGAAGCGATGGAAGCCGTGCTCATGACGCTCAACTCCATCGAAGGAGCCGGCGGCAAACGCACGGGCGCCTCCGTGACACCACGCCCTGACAAGGCCCGGCGTTCAGCCGCGGGCGGGGGGCGCGCATGACCGAGCAAGCACCGACCACCGCGCCCGACTTGGTGAGACGCCTCGGGTTTGAGTGTGTGTACCGCCTTCCCCAGTTCGACTTTGCCGGCGCTCTGTCCGCTCAGCACACCCCCGTGGACGCCGACGCGGCCATGCGCGGCATGACACCCGAGCAGCGCGACCGTGTCCATAACGTCGCGGCGCGACGGCTTGCGTTCCAGCTGCTCTACCAGCTGGAAGCATCCGGCTGTGGGAACGACGCGAGTTCTGTCGTCGCCGCCGAGCTTGCTCGCGTGACGGACTTGGGCCCTCTCGCGGCGGAAAAGGTTTCTGCCCTTGTGACGGGCGCGTGGATCGGCCGATCCCAGGCCGATGCAGCATTCACCGCGCTCGCACCCCAGTGGCCCTCGCACCGCCAGGCGGGCGTGGATCGGGCCATCCTGAGGCTCGCCCACCATGAAGTTACCAAGGGCGTGACACCCGCGCGAATCGCCATAAACGAGGCCGTGGAGTTGGCCCGCGCATTCAGCACGGAGAAGAGCCCGGCCTTTATTAATGCGCTTTTGGACAAGGTCGCGGCCAAGGCCGCCGGGGCCGGTGGGGCGTAGCCATGGCGTTCTTCCGTTCCATCGCGGGCGCCTTCAAAAAGGGGCTGGAAAAGACGCGGGACGCGCTGGTCTCCGGCGTGCAGGGTCTCCGGAGCATCCTGACGGGCCGAACGCTCGACGAGGCACTCATCTCCGAAGTGGAACGCCGCCTGCTCCAGGCCGACGTTGGCACAAAGACGACTGCCAAGCTCATCGATGGGCTCCGCGCCGACTTCCGGGCGGGCAAAATGAAGAGTGGTGACGAAGCACTCGCGTACCTCAAGCGGGAGATCGCCGCCCTCTGGCCACAGCAGGACCGCACACTCCACCTCGCGCCGGTGGGCCAGAAGCCGTCGGTCATCCTGGTCACCGGCGTCAACGGCGTGGGCAAGACCACCAGCATCGCGAAGATCGCCGCGGCCCTGCGACGCGACGGGAAGACGGTGCTGCTCGGTGCGTGCGACACGTTTCGGGCGGGCGCGGTGGCACAGCTGGAGGTCTGGGCTCAGCGCCTGGGTGTGGAAGTGGTCAAGGGCCAGCAGGGTGGCGACCCCGCGGCGGTCGCATTCGATGCGTGCACCGCCGCGAAGGCGCGCGGCGTCGACGTGCTGGTGCTCGACACCGCGGGGCGGCTGCATACCCAGGACCCGCTCATGCGCCAGCTCTCCAAGATCCGCTCGGTGGTCCAGAAGCAGGTCCCGGACGCGCCCCACGAGGTGCTGCTCGTGCTCGACGCCACCAGCGGGCAGAACGCCCTGCGCCAGGCCGAAGAATTCAGCAAGGCCGCGGGCGTGACGGGGATATTCCTTTCCAAGCTCGACGGCACCGCGAAAGGCGGCATCGTCGTTGCCGTGCGGGACGTGACCGACATCCCCGTCAAGTTTGTGGGCGTGGGCGAGACCCCGGACGACGTGCAGCCGTTCGACCCCGGTGCGTTCGTGGAAGCGTTATTTTCCGAGGAACGCCGGGAGAACGCGTGACGTTCACGCCCGGCGCACGAGCGAGACCGGGCTCTTTCCCTCGCGTATGGATTGGCGGATCTGGGCCAGCCTCAGCAGGGCCGGTTTGGGCGTGCCGTCAGCCTTGAGCAGCGCCCCGCCGGGCATTTCTGGGGGCACCGGCGCGTTCGAGTCCGTGAGTTCGTGCCAGCACACAGAATGCACATAAGGCTTGCTCAGCGCAATGCTCAGTGCCTGTGTCATCCACTGCACCTGCACAGCCTCGCTCCAGGGCTGTCGCCAATACCCCGGCTCGTAAGGATCATCAGGCTCGGCGCCCGCGCGCGGTACAAACGGCTTGGGCGAGATCGGGCTGCTGGGGGCCCCGATGGCGGACACCGCGATCGGCTTCTCCAGCGCAGCGAACTTGTCCAGCATCGCGGAAAAACTCAGCATGTCCCGCGTGCTCGTGCCAGGTTCCGCGGCCCCCATCTGCACCCGCAGCGCGATCGCGTCGATCGGCAGCCCCGCCGTGAGCGCCGCCTCGGCGTACAGGTACGGTGGGATGCTCCGCTTGTTCGTCGTGTGGTACTCGCCCCAGGGCTGGGTTACTTCCAACTGCACCTTCGCGTTGGGGTGCAGCTTCTTCACCAGCAGCACGCAGATCCGCGTCAGGTCCATGATCTGCTCAAACGAAATCTTGAAGTTCGTGTTGACATGCAGGCCGCTCGCCACCGTCCACCGCGAGATCGTCTTGCGGTACCGCGTCACGATCGCCTGCACGTGCTCGAACACCAGGTCCCGCAGCGTCTCGTAGTCGTTCTCCCAGATGAACAGCCACTCCGGTGCGCACTGCGGGCGGAAGTCGATCACGGGCCCGCCCACGATCGGCAGTTTCGCCGTCCGCACCGCCCACTCGATCCACCGGTCGGTGCTCGTGAAGTTGTACTTGCCCTCCACCGGCTCCATGTCGATCCACCGCATGGGCATCGTGACAAAGTCGCACGCCGCGCTCAGGGCCCTGGTCTGGGCTTCCGTCACCGGCCCCGGCGACACCGCGCACCCCACCAGCGGCGGCGTTGCGAGCACCGCCTGCCCGCTGCCCGGCACCACGATCGGCGCGTTCGCCGCAGGGACCTCGCTCGTGATCTTGGCCGCCTGGGCACGAGCGGCCTTGTGCCCCTCGCCCGAGATACGCAGCCGCGCCTGCCGGTCGGCCTGGATCAGAGCCAGTTCTTCACCCGCCTCCATGGAGAGCGCAAGGGCCTGGGCCGCCGCCTTGTTCGCCGCGGGGTTGTATTCGCCGTTGCCATTCCCCCCCGGCAGGCTCTGGGCCACGAGAGCATCGCAGAACCCTGTGCGGGCCAGCTCAAACTGCTCCATGACCGGATGGTCCGCGGGAAGGTCCGTCAACTGCCAGTCCTCAAGCTTGTTGAGCAGCAGCATGATCTGGCGTCGCGCCAGCTCGATCATGAGCAGGTAGGGCTTTTCGCGTTCGGGCAGCAGGCACGTGTGCACCGTGAGAAGCCCCATCGACTCGCCGTGCGGAGTCGGCTGGTGCTTCGCGAGGCCCTCCGGCAACCGCGGACTGGGCACCAGAAGCTGCACCGCGAGCCCCGCCGCCTGCGGCGCCGGCTTGACGCACCGCACAAGGCTCGGGGAGAGGTCGATACTCCCCTGCAGCGGCACCTCGTCCGCCCCGACAAGGAATGCATGACGCGGCGGGAAGTGCGCCACGTCTACGCCGTCACTGTCAAAGACCACGAAGGAAAGCATGCAGAGGGTCTACGCAGGAGCCAAGCCCGCCTGCGCCCCGCGAACAGACGCGGGCCCAGCCGGTGCGAATCGGTCATTGTGGGTAGGGAGCGGGGCCTTGGCAACCCCCCCAGCAACCTTTTGCGGGAGATTCGAGCCTCCCAGCGTCCGACCGAAACACTCCGACAAACCCGCCCGAGCGTCCTACGCCATCACCATGCTCGCGCTCGTGACAAGGGTGGTCCCTTCCGGGTCCATTGCGCCCGAGTACGACAGCATCTCGACCCGGTTCGGGTTCGCGAGCTTGCACGCGGCCACCAGGTTGCCCAGCGAGCACCAGCGGGTGGCGTTGCCCTGCCACGACATGGCCGACACCATCTCGTCGGGCTTGAGTTCTGTGAGCATTCGGAGCAGGTCCTGGTCGTGCCGGAACACGTTGTTGCGCGCCTCAACCACCTGTGGGTCGTCTCCCGCCATGGCGAGCTGATCACCGAACGCGGGCCCCACGTGCGACAGGTCCGCGCTGCTCACGATCAGCGTCTTGCCCGGCGACGTGGCCAGGGTCTTCCGCATGGACTCGAGAAACGGGTCCAGGGCCAGGCCCTTGCCGTCATACGACTCGCCGTTGTTCGCGGCGGGGTCATGCACCAGCGCGGCGAACACCATGGGGAACCTCCCGGTATCGCCCTTCCCCAGGCAATGCTGGATCCACGGGATCTGCAGCTCGATCGAATGCTCGCGCTCGTGGTCGAACCGGTTCTTGAACAAAAGGTCCGTGTGTGCGCCACCCAGGTTCTTGCCGAGCGCGTCGATGAACCAGGTGTCGGCCTCGCACGTGCCCAGAGGAGACTCGTACCCCTTGGGGCTGCCCGTCACGCCCGTGCCTTCGCCGAAGTGGTTCGTCCCCAGGATGATCACGCGGTCCGGGCGGTCGACCACACGCATCCGGCCCCACGTGGCGCCGTAATTGACCCACCCTCGCGGGTAATCCAGGTGCGGCGCCACCACCGCGCGCGGAAGCGAGTCAAAAGAGGGCTTCTCGGCGTCCTTGAGCGCCATGGACATCCACTCGTCAAAGTGGAACCGCATCCGCTCCGCGCCAAGGGCGCCCTTCTGCTCCGCGCTCAACGCCTCGAACTTTTCCTGGGACCCAAGGTGAGAAGCGGCCATCGCGTCCGCCATCGCCGCGGTCGAGCCCGGCGGCAGGTTGGGCGCAGAATCAAAGTCTGTGTGAATTTTCGAGATGATCGCGTTGTACACAGGGCCTTCCAGCAGTCCCGCGTCGTCGAGCTGCGCGACAAGCTGCTCGAGGATCGGGCGTGTCAGCCCGCGGCCCACCGCGCTCACGACCTCGTCCAGGTTCTTCTGCCCATCCAGCATGGGGAGCACGAACTGCGCTGCCGGGCTGGTCACCACCGCACGCTCCGAGACCTGCCGCGCGTCCGCGATGCCCATGAGCTGCTGCCCCTGCACTTCCGCCGGGAACACGCGTACCTGCCGCAGCTTGGGGCGCTGCTGGTGCGGGGCCTGGGGGTTGAACTTCGGTTGTGGAGACTCGCTCATGCTCAATCGTAGCGGTGGTGAACGGGGTTCAACGCTGGGAACGCGTCTCCGGCTTCACGCGCCCTTCAGCAGCCAGAGCCGCAGCGCCGCCTGAAGGATCACCGCCGCGTACAGGCCCGCGAACAGGTCGTCCAGCAGAATCCCCCAGCCCTGCCGCGCCGCCTGAATCTGTTTCGCGGGCCACGGCTTGACGATGTCCAGCAACCGGAACAGCACGAATGCGGCCGCGACGGTGCCCACAGCCCACCAGAACTTCTGGAAGCACGCGCCGGGCAGGAACAGCAGGGGCAGGCACTGGCCCGCCGTCTCGTCGGCGACGACCTCGCCAGGGTCCTTGCCCCAGCGTTGCTCGGCCTGCCCACCCTGCACGATACACGCGACGCTGAACACCACGAGGATCACCGCCATGACGGCGTTGAAAACCACGGTCCCGGTCTGCCCGTGCGCCGGGGTGAGCCCAGCCAGCCACAGGCACCCGGCGATCACGCACGGGGGCAGCGAGCCCCACGTGCCTGAGGCAATCTTCATGTGCCCCAGGCCAAAGGTCGTCAGCAGTGGAAGTCGTGGCTGTGCCAAGGCGACAAGCATACCAGCCGTAGGCATTGACCTCCGCGTCATTCACGATCTCCGCCAGACCTTTCTACGCTTCCCCATGATCGCCCCAACCCCGCTCGCCCTCCTCTGCTCGCTCGTGATATCTCTCCTCGCCCTGCCGGCTTCCGCGCAGCAGTACACAGCGCGCGACTGGCAGACCGTCAAGATCGACGCCAAGACCACCATGAAGTTCGCGATGGTCTTCCCCAACGGCTTTGACAAAGACCGCGAATACCCCGTGCTCCTTGCGCTGCCGCCCGGCGCCCAGGACGAGAACATGACCGAGGACGCGCTCGCCCGCTACTGGGAACGGGAGGCCAAGTCCCGTGGCTGGGTCGTCGTGGCGCCAGTCTCCACCGAGGACGGCGCGAATCTCCGCTGGGAGATAGACCCGCTCCTGGACGAAGTCGCCAAGCGCGTCAAGGTGGAGGGTGGGAAGTTCCATATCGCGGGTATCAGCAACGGCGGGCTCTCCGCGTTCAACCTCGCCGTGCGCGAGCCCGAGCGTTTTGCGAGCCTCACGACCCTGCCGGGGCACCCGCCCAACGCCGTGGACTTCGGCAAACTGTTCAGGATCAAGGACATCCCTGTCACCATGTTCGTGGGCGAGCAGGATGTCAAGTGGCACGACGAGGGCCAGAAGACCGAAGAGAAACTCAAGAAGCTGGGTGGCAAGGTCCGCTTCGAGATCGTGAAGGGGGAGGGGCACGTCATGAACCTGAAGCCCAAGGACCTCTTCGATCTGTTCGAGTCCAATCGCCCCAAGGCTGCCCCGGTGCCGCCGCCGGAAACCCCGGAGAAGACCGCCGCGAAGGAGGAGATCGGCGCGGTGCTCGATGACTTTCACAACGCCGCGTCCAAAGCCGACTTTGATCGTTACTTCGCCCACTTCACCGACTCGGCCGTGTTCATCGGCACCGACTCGACCGAGCGCTGGACCGTGGACGAGTTCAAGAAGTACTGCGAGCCCAACTTCCGGATCGGCAAGGGCTGGACCTACACGCCCGTGGACCGCCACATTGAACTCAACGCCCGCGCGGACACCGCGTGGTTTGATGAGCTGCTCGAGAACTCCAAGTACGGACTGTGCCGGGGCTCGGGCGTGCTCACGCGTGACGCGGTTGTCGGCGTCGGCGCCGACGGCAAGCCTGGAGCAAAGGTCAGGTGGCGCATCCAGCACTACGTGCTGTCGATGACAGTCCCTAACGACACCGCCGAGAGCGTCGTCCGCATCATGAAACCAAAGCAGAAAAAGCCGCAGCCACCCACAGACGACCCGGATGGCAAGAAAAAGCCCTCGGGAAAGTAGCGGGGTACAAAGTCCAAAGCCCCTGCGCAAACCATTGATTGGCAGTGCCTTGCAGGGATACTCCTGTTCGGATACGTTATCCGGGTCATGCCGGAGGGTGAATCTCACTCGGCGTTCTGGTGGCTCGACCCGACCAAGGTCGCCGCCCTGCACCACGAAGCCGCGCAACTCGAAGCGCGGGTTCGGACGTTGCGGACCGAGCGCGACGTGCTGGAAAAGGCGGGCGCGATCCCCCACGACAGCGATGCCTTGAAGTCGGCCTACGAGCAGGCGTACCGGGACTCATTCGTCAAGGTGTCCGAGCGCGGGAAGTTCGTGGGCGCCGTGCTGGCCGGCGTGCTCGCCGCCATCCTCTTCGGCCTGATCACCGTGTGGGGCGCGTCGTGCCAGGCGAAGAACGAACGGACCATCGCCCAACGCGTCGCATTCCAGGCGGACCTGTTCCAGAAACAGTCCAGCGCGGTGGACCGGTTCGGTGAACAATTTCCGGCGGCCGCCTATCGCGCGTTCCAACTCCGGTTGGAATACGCCGAGATCATGAAGGAATACGCCACGCTGGGCGCGCCGCCGCCGCAAGACGCCCCGGATGCCGCGAAGCTCTCTTACGCGAGCGGCCTTGCCGATTACTCGCTCCACCTGTCCACGTTCAACCGCATGACAGTGGCGGACTACCTCTCAAAGCCCAACATCCTGACCCTCGCGTCCACGGCGGACGCCTTCTTTGGCGATCAGACCCGCGTGCTCGCCGACACGCTCCGCGCCGACGCTGATGCGCTCATGGACGCCGGGAACGAACAAGAGGCAAAGACCCGGTACGACCGCCTCGACCAGCGGTATACCGAGGTGATGAAGGCAATGACAAGTGAACTCCGCAAGACGAAGGACGATCTTGAGACCATGCAGTACGACCCCAGGGGTATCTGAAAGGGCAAGAAACATGAATACCACTTTACAGACTCGGCGGATGATGGCGTGCGTCCTCGTAGTCGCCGCCGCATGCATCCCACTCGCCTCGTGCACAAAGAAGTACGGCGGGCACCTGGCGCCCGTGCCGCCACCCCCGCCCCCGCCGCCCGCGGCGGGTGGCAAGTAGCACCCGCTGGAACGCCGCTTCCCCAGGGTGCGGCAACCGACCTTTCTCATGGAGCAACCCATGTGCGTCACCGCTCGAACTATCGTCCTTGCTTGTGCATGCGCGATTCTGGCCCTGCCCGGGTGTGAGAAGAACGCGTCACGCGAGGCAGTCCTCACCGGCTATCAGGCGTCCGCCCGTACGGATGAAAGTCGTGCCACGCTCACACGCAACGGCGATAACGACTTCACGGTCACGTGCAAGAACGCACCGGCGAGCATCGCCCAGCAGAAGAACCCCGCGTGGTGCTGGGCCGCCTGCGCCGAGACGCTCCTCAACTCCACGGGAGCGCGTGCGCCGGGCGGCGCGCCGTGGTCGCAGGATGAGCTCATCCGGATGTTTGCTCACCACAACACCAACCAGGCCGCGGAGCGGGAAGGAGTGCTCCTCGCGCTCGCGCCGGAGCTCCGCGACGAATACCTACGCGCCCGTCAGCGTGCCGACACCGTGTACAACGAGCGGGCCACCGCCAATAACGTCAACCTGCAGTTCAACGAGCACATGCCCGACTTCCCGGGCGTGGGCGCTCTCGTCGATGAGATGTCCATGGGGCGTCCTGCTATTGTCGCGGTGGACGGCGCGAGCAACTCCGGCGGGCACGTGATGCTTGCCTATGGCGTCCGGTACAGCATCGCGGAAGTGAGCGGACTCACCCGCAGGATCCCGTACAGGGTCACCGAGATCATGGTGCTGGACCCCTGGGATGCAACCACCAAGACGCTCACGGCGGAGGCCGACCGGGTCAGCGTGGCGGCGAGCAGGGAGCTCGCGGTCGCGTGGACGCAGGAGAGGATCAACGGTCTCCACCACGCCCAATGGGAAAGCACCGAAAACTCCAGCAACAACTCGGGCAGCTTCAACCTCGGGAACTGGATAAAGAACCGCTTCTAGCGATTGGGTGCCGGGTACGCTCTCCGTATGCACGCCCAGGCCCGCGCCGCCATCGCCCTCGGCAGCAATCTTGTTTCATCCAAAGGGGACAGCACCGCGACCGTGCTGGCCGCGATCGCTCAACTCGGTCGCCTGCCCGGGACGAGCGTCCTCGCATCGTCCGGACTGCACACGACACTGCCCGTGGGTCCTCCCCAGCCGCCCTACATCAACGCGTGCGTGCTTGTTGCAACAAGCCTTGGGCCCCGCGAGCTGCTCGCGCACATACTGAGCATCGAGAGGGCGTTCGGGCGCGACCGCTCACGCGAGCAGCGGTGGGGGCCCCGGATACTGGACCTCGACATGATCGCGTTCGAGGATCAGGTCATCGAGGAACCAGGCCTCCACGTTCCGCACCCTCGCATGCATGAACGCGTGTTTGTGCTCGCACCACTCGCCGAGGTGTGGCCGGAGTGGGTCCACCCGGTGCTGCACACGCCCGTTCGTGAACTGCTGGCAATCAGGAAAGCCGCCGTCGATTCTTAGCGTTGTGTGTCCCGAATCACCGCCGTGAGGTTCCTGCCGACCTGGTCCGCCGCGCCCAGCAACTGCACCAGCCAAGCCCCCGCCTGCTGGGCGTGGGCGGTGGCGTGCTGCAGTTCGTTGACGATGCCTGTTGCCGCGGGCAGCACAGACGAATCCCGGCATCCACTGCCACCGGCCGGATTCTGCAGGTTCATCGTGTCGGCCGCGAGGGCCGCCGCCTCCACGCGCTCGCTGAGGTCTCGCAGCATCGTGTCACCGCGCGCAAGCAGCGCCCGCAGCTCGCCCACGTGGGCGCCCAGGCGTGCGACCGCCTCGTCGCTCGTGGCGGTGATGGAGGTGTTGGCCGCGGCCGCCGCAGCGTGCACCCGGCGTTCCGCGTCGGACGCTTCCCCCCCCGCATGCTCCGCGCCGACGGACCTGCCCAGCCCCTCCCGCGCATCGGCAATGATCCTCGCCGCGTCTACCCGCAGCGCCGCCAGCTGCTCACAGATCTCCGTGGCCGCGGCCTCGGTCCGGCGTTCGGCGTCCGCCGCCCGTGCGTTCAATGCCTCACCCACGCCCGCTCGCGCCCGCTCGACCTCGTCACGCACCAGCGCCCGCACCGCCTGGCGTACTTCTTCCGCGACCTGTTCCTTCGCCGAGGCGACGATCTTCGCTCGCTCGTCCTCCACAGCCTTGATGACCGCGTCACGCACCTCCCGCGCCTTTGAGAGTGCGGCCTCGTGCGTCACGCGCGCCGACAGTTCTTGCACTCGCTTGCCCTGCTGCTCGAGCAGCGGCAGCACCTTCGTGGCGCTGTCCGTGCGCTGCTGCAGTTCACGCATCAGCGCCCGCAGCTGCTCGGTCACACCGCGCACCTGATCGCCGGTGGTGATCAGGCCCTTGCCCTGCGCCGCCGCCTCCCGGACTACCCGCTGCAGCGTCCCCGTCAGGTCGTCAAACGCCCTCTGGTCGACCACGCGGGGCGAGAGAAAGACCTGCTCGGCGGCACGTTCAAGGCTCTGCTCCACAGGGTCAACGCCGGGCTTGGAGGGAACCGGCGATGCCGCCGGCGTACCGGGGACACCCTCCACCATCGATGCGGAGTCCTGCTTGTGCGTGCGACCGTTCTGCATCGTGGGCGGCATGAAAAGCTCCGGGTAACCCGCCCCTCCGGGGCGGTGGTCTCTGCGCCAACCCTCTGTATCGGCAGTGCTTGGAAAGTGAATCCAGAATCGGTGGCGCCCGGCTGCACCCAGGCGTCCGCAAGGCGAGTGACCCCGGAAACCCATACGCTGACGCATGACAACCACTCCCACGGGCCAGCGACTCCAACGCGTCCTTGCCGACGCCGGTATCGCCGCCCGGCGTGCCTGCGAAACGATGATCGAGGAAGGCCGGGTGTCGGTCAATGGCGAAGTGGTTCGCCGTTTGCCGGTATTCGTCGACCCCGAAATCGACCGAATTGCGGTGGATGGTCGCCCTATCCCGCGCCCAGAGCGGCCTCTTTACATCATGGTCCACAAGCCCGAGCGGTGCCTGGTGACGACCGCCGATGAGCCCGGCATGGGCCGGCGCACCGTGCTTGATCTGGTGGACCACCCCGGCGCACGACGCCTCTTTCCGGTGGGCCGGCTCGATTATGACACCACCGGCCTGGTTCTGCTCACCAACGACGGCGAACTCGCCAACCGCCTCTCCCACCCCAGCTTTTCGATCTCCAAAACCTACCACGCCACGCTCAAGGGTGAGGTCACCCCGGAACTGCTGGACTACATCCAGAGGCGGGCCAAGGACGTGGCGAAAAAGCGGTCCGCCGAAGACCGCAGCGAGCGGCGTGAGCGCCTGGGGCCAGGCCCCCAGCCGGGCCAACGGAAACGGGACCTCGCGCCCCTTCACGCCCGCATCATCGGCTTCCAAGACGGAAAGACCACTCTGGAAATCACCCTGGTGGAGTCACGCCAGCGACCCATCAAGGAAATCCTGCTTTCTATTGGGCTCCCTCTACGCCACCTGTCCCGGGTCGCGATAGGCCCTCTGGAACTCCGCCACCTGGCTTTGGGTGGTTGGCGGGAACTGACGCGGGATGAGATGTGGAGCATCCGCAAGGCCGCCGCTGGGAAGCCCACTCGCGTGCCGCTGGGTGTCAAGCCCCGCCGGGCGGGTCCCCCAAGACCCAAGGCACGCCCGTCTGGTCCTAGACGTCCGGAACAGCCGAAAGTACGGGGCGCCCGAGGCGGTGTCGCCCCGCCCTTCAACTCCCGTGGAACCAACCGTGCTCGACGCCCATGACATCCAGCACGCCTTCGCAATGGGCCTGCTCGCGCGCCTCAAGGTGCTCGGGAAAGTCGCCGGTCACCGGTACCGCAGCAGTCAGATCACCCAGATGGCCGCGGCCCTGTCCTTCCGCAGCATTTTCGGCCTGATCCCGATGCTCGCTGTGGGCCTCGTCGTGCTGCATTCGTTCGTCAACGAGGCGCAGATGCGCCGCGTGATCGCCACCATGCTCGACTACACCGGCATGGCGAGCATTTATATCGATACGGGCAAGGTGAGCGCGGGCTCGACGCCCGTCGACGATATTTTTCTGTTCGGGCCGCCGAGCCCTGCCCAGCGCCAGGCCGTGGAGCAGGCCCAGATCGCCGAGGCCGTGCACAAAGAACGCCTGGACGAATGGATTACCAGGTTCCTCGACCGGGTTGGCGCGGTGAACTTCGGCGCGGTGGGAATCGTGGGCCTGGTCCTGCTTATCTACGCGGCACTCTCGATTATCGTGGAGGCGGAAAAGAGTTTCAACCAGATCATTGAGGTTGCGACGGGCAAGAACTGGGTTCGACGCGTCCGCGACTACTGGGCACTGCTCACCCTGGGTCCACTCCTGCTCGTCATGAGCTTTGGCGTGCGTCAGGGTGCTAAGTCGCTCGCGGAATCATGGACGCGCAGCGCCGAGGCCACGCAGGTCAGCCAGGCAGCCCCCGACGCAGGCGAAACCATCGTTGCAGCGGAAGCCAAGGCCCTCGTGAGTGCTGCCAAGTCGGAGGTCGCTCAGGTCGCGCAACCCCCGTCCGAGGTACCAACGACCGCGCCCGCCCCTGAAATCAGCACCGGCTGGCGCGGCGCGTTGACCGGCTCGGTCGGCTTCTTCGCCACCGTGATCATCACCACTCTTGCGCTCGTCATTGTGTATACCAGTGTGCCCAACGCCAGCGTTCAGGTCGTGCCCGCGTCCGCCGGCGCCGCCTTCGCGGCCCTCCTGTGGGAGGCCAGCAAGTGGGCCTTCACCTCCTACATCGAATACTCCACCACCTACGCGCGTCTTTACGGCGTTCTCGCCCTCCTTCCGCTCTTCCTCCTCTGGGTCTATGTCACGTGGATGATCGTTCTGCTGGGCTTCCAGGTGACCGCCATCCTGCAGCGTTACCAGAGCATCTCCCGCGAGGGGTTCAAGGACTCGGTCCTGATGGCCCTGGGAATCGTGGAAGACCCCGAGGACGCCAAGCACCATGGCCTGCACCTTGTGGACCCCGCCTCCGTGCTCCTGGTCATGGCGGTCGTGACAGACCACTTCGTGCGCGGGCTGCCCGCCACCCCCGCGGAGATCGCGGACGAGACCGGGCTCGAGCATCAGGTTGTCATCGATCTCCTCCAGAGACTGTGTGAAATCGCCCTCCTGCACCGTGTCCTCGCCACACCCAAGCCCGCGCTCCCCAACCCATCCAAGGTCACCATGCTTGGCGCGATGGGTGTCCGTGGCGCGCAAGGAACAGCGGCGACAGACCTCGACGCCACCCCCAGGTACTCCCTCTCCCGCCCGCCCGACGCCATCTCCGCCTCCGAGGTGCTCAAAGTGGGGGACTCGTTCCTCTCCCGGGATGCCTCCCGCCCCGCCCCCATCCTGGATGCGATGCGGGAAGCAAAGATGCGGGCACTGGACGGCAAGACCCTCGCGGACATCCACGCCACCCTGCACCGCCGCCAGCCGCCGGTGCTCGCCTAGTGCCACCCCGGGGAACCACGTACCCTCCTGAATGACCGCACGCCGTTGCCGAGTCCTCGTTGCGCCCGCCTGCTGCGCGTGTCTGCTCACGCTGAGCGCGTGCTACGAACGCACCGTGTACGCCCAGGGCATGGGTGCCAAGAGCATGACCGTGCAGAAGCCCTACCGATCCGAATCGTCGCTGGACAAGTGGTGGGACAGCGAAGTCATGGGCAACAAGCCCGTGCAGCGCCGCCCGGGCGGCACGGTCAGCACCGTGGCGCCCGCGCCCAGCAACGCGGCCCGCAAGAGCTGGACCACGCCGCCGCAGTGATTGCCTGTGCTCACACCTCGTCCTGATAGGCGGCCGCGGCCTTGATATTGCCCTTGAGGTACCCGCCCGCGGCGTGGCGTACGCCGTTGACGACGATGCCCAGGAACTCCGCCCGCGACTCGGCGAGCTCGTTCTTGATGCGGGCGACCATGCCGCGCTTTTCGAACAACGCCCGCACCACGAGGATGCTCGCGTCGCACTTCTGCGCCAGCGCGAGGCCGTCGCCCGCGACGATGGCCGGGGCGGCGTCGACCAGCACGATGTCGTAATGGGCGCGAGCCTTGGCGAGGAGGTCGATCATCGCCTGCGTGGACAGCCGCTCGTAGATGCGGTGCTCACGCGACCCGACCGGCAGCAGGTCCAGGTTGGGGGTGCTCGATGCCTGCACAAAGGGCTTGAAGTCACGCCCTTCGCCCAACGCGTCGGCAAGGCCCGGCCCCTCGGGCAGGCCCAGCACCCGGTGCAGCGAAGGCTTGCGGAAGTTCGCGTCGATGATCAGCACCTTGCGGTCGCTCGCCGCGAACGCGTGGCCGAGGTTCGAGACCAGCGTGCTCGAGCCCGAGCCCGGCAGGCCGCTCATGACCAGGATGGTGCGGTGGTCGGCCAGCTGGATGCGCTTGATGATCGCGCCCCGCAGCTGGCGGAACGACTCGGCGACGACGCCCTTGCTGCGGTCCCGGAACGCCGTCTCGGCGGCGCCCTGGCCGGCGGGGTCTTCCGACGCGTCGGGGATGTAGCCCAGGAGCCGTGTACGCGGGATCAGGGCGATGTCCGAGGGGCCCTTCACCCGCTGGTCCACGAGTTCACGCAGGAACAGCACGCCCGCGACCAGTGCCAGCGTCACGATCATCCCCGCGGGGATCAGGATCTTGAGCTTCGGGAAGTCAGGCACCGTCGGCGGCCGCTCCTGCTGCTGCAGGGACACGCGGTTGGCGGAGTCCAGCAGCGTCACGGCAGTCAGCTTCTGCAGTTCCTGCTGCAGCAGGTTCTTCTGCTCCACCGCGGTCTGGATCTGCTGCTTGAGGTCCTGCACCTGCTCCGCCGCCTTGTTGAGCTCCACCAGGCGGGTCTGCAGGGCCGTGCGCTCGGCCCGCATGCCGTCCACGCGGATCTTGTACCGCTCGGCGGACTTGCGCCGGGAGTCGAGCTCGCCGTCAAAGATCCGCCGGAGGACTTCCTTGCGCTTGACCTCGATGTTGTCGCGCTCGCCCGAGAGACGAGCGTCCAGCTGCTTGTAGGCCATGTGGTCACGCCCGTACTGCACGAGCATGGACTGCAGCTGGGCCTCCAGCTGCGTGATGCGCCCGCGCGCGTCCTGGATCACAGGGTCCTTCTCGGCGTCGGCCTCCATGTCCTGGCCGAACTGCGGTCCGGCGGGGCTGTTCTTCTCCGCCTCCATCTGCTTCACGATCTCTTCCAGCTGGGTCTGGCTGCCCTCGTCGTCCAGGATCTGCTGGTTGAGCTGCTGCAGCTGCGTGGCCGTGGCGCTCACGCGCCCCTCGATGTCGTCCAGCTGCTTCTCGTTGATGAGCGTCTCGCGCCGCGTGGCGAGCGTGGCGATGCTGCGGTCCACCGACTCGATCTGCTTCGTGAGCGCGGACAAGCTGTCGTTGAACTTCCGCTGCCCCTGCTCGCGCAGCTGCTGCATGTACTTCTCGCGGACGATCTTCACCACCGCCGTCGCGTCGTCCTTGTGCTTGTACGTGAGCGACAGCATGATGAGGTTGGTCGTGGGGATGACGCGCGCATCGATGTCCTCACCCAGCTCACGCGTCGCGTCCTCGGGGCTGAAGCGTGTCGTCCCCGTGCTCTTGTCCAGCTTCTTATACTGCTCGCACCACAGCGGCGCCTCGCGCTGGATGGCGGGGTCCTCCATCGCCTTGCTCAGCACACCCTCCGACTTCATGACCTTCGCCTCAGTCTGCATGAAGCGGTTCATCTCGTCGGTGTTGATCTGAGTCGCCCACACGTCCGAAATCTGCGCCACCGGCGGGTCTACCTTGAAGTACGCGAACGGACGCCACCGGGGGTAGAACTTCATCAGCGCAAAGTGCGACGCCGTCCCCAGCACCGCCCCCAGGAACACCGACAGCAGCAGTACCCACTTGTACTTCTGCAGCAGCTTGACCGGGTCCACCGTGCCCGCAGACGACGGGCCCGCACCGCCCGCGCCGTGCGCGAGCGGACGGGCGGTGGGTGCCGCCAGGGCCTGACTGGGGGAAACGGGGATCGTGGTCATGGCAGAGAGAACCTTCCTCTAGAGCATCGAGAGCGGGGTCGTGGGGGTCACCCCGGGCAGGCCGCTCGAAGCCCTCCCGATAGTGGGGAGGGCCATCGTTGGCTCGCTCCCTTGAGCGGGCGCAACCGATGCTCTCTTCATCCATTCGGTCCGATAGGCGTGGGTGATTGAGCGGACCTTTCCGCTACGCCTCCGACCCGCCTTGGGATCGGCCCACCTACCAAAGTTTGCGCGATTGCTGAAGTTAATGGCCCTCCAGCCTGGTGCGCAAGTCCTGCACCTTCTTCGTCACATCCTCCGTGAACAGCGCCGGCGACCGCTCCTGCAGGGCATCGATGGACTTCATGGCCAGCTTTGCCCCTTCGTAGTTCTCGCTCTTGATCTGGGCATCGATCAGGTGGAGCGCGATGGTCATCGCGTTGCGTGGGTCAGTGGCCTTCGTCAAGGCCCTCTCAAAGTGGGGGACCGCTTCCTTGGCCTTCCCCGTCAGGAGGAGAACAGTGCCGAAGGTGTCCTGCACGTCGGGGCTCCCGGGCGCGAGGTCCGCGGCCCGCTTGGCGATCGGCTCGGCCTCCTCCGGACGGTGGAGGACCTCCGCGAGCACGTACGCGGCGTTGTTGTGCATCTCGGCGTTGTTCGGGAACGCGGCGATGCCCTCCTTCCACACCTTGACCGCCTCCTCGTTGTTGCCCAGGAGCATGTGGGCGCGCCCGAGCTCAAACGATGCGGACTCCCGCAGCGGGGGGAGCTTCGCCGTGGTGGCGATCTGCTTCATGCCCGCCAGCCCGTCCGAGCGCAGGCTGGGGTCGTTGATCATGTCCGCGGAGCGGTAGTAGAGCATCCATTCCGGTGCGAGGCCGGCCCGCCCGGTGTTGTCCATGTACTGGATGCGTTCCTTGAAGTCCGGCAGCATCCGGGCGAGGTCTGCGATCCACGCGTTCATGTGCGCGGGGTTATTGGGGTCGGCGAGGCGCAGGGCTTCCTGCGCGATGCGGAGCGCATCGGCCTTCCTGCCCTGCATCATGCGGATGCGGGCCAGGGTCATCTGGAAGCCCGGGCTCTTCTTGGCCTTGTCGCCCGCGTCGGAGATGATCTTCTCCGCGGCGACGGGGTCAGAGCCGGGGTCACTCAGGAGCGAGCCGATGTACTGGAGCGCGTTGTACTCGCTGTCGTCGAGCTTGTAGGCGGCCTCGAAGTACTGGCGGATGAAGCCCATGTTCCGCGTGCGGGCCGCGGTGTCGCCCGGCTTGACCGGGATTTTCTGGTAGAACAGGCCCATCGCCTGCTGGAGCGACGCGTCGCGCGAACGCTGGCGGGCCGCCTCGGAGGCAAGGTCCGCCATGTCCTGGTCGCGCTCCAGCCGGAACAGCTGGGTAAGGGTGCCGAAGAGCAGGTCGTTATCCCCGGGCGCGAGCCGCACGGCGTCACGCATGTCCGTGATGGCGGCGTCCACGCTGTCCATCTGCATCCGCAGCTGCGCACGGCGCTGGCGGAGCACAGAATCCTGCGGAGAAATCTCGATGGCTTTGGTGAGGTCCGCCTCGGCGTCCTTCAGCGTCTTGGAGTTCTTCATGAAGAACTCCGCCCGCTTCAGGAACGTCGTCGGGTTGTTCGGGAACTTCGCGACCGCCTGGTTGAGGGCGTCGATCTCCGTGCCCTGGTCCTTGCGGGCATTCGCGAGGTTCGCCGAAAGCAGCAGCGTGATGGCGTCCGGGTCCTTGCCCGTCAGCAGCTTCGCGAGCTCGGACTTCGCTTCGTCGAGCTGCCCCGACGCCGTCAGCAGTTCCACCGTGCGCTTCTGGTACAGGTGCTCGGGCGTGTCGGCGTTGCCCCCCGTGACCGCGCGGGCCGCCGTCAGGGCCTCCGCGTGCTTGCCCATCCGGGTGTAGAGGTCCGACAGTGCGCGGTCGATCTCCATGCGGGCGGGGTCCTGCTTCGCGCGGGCCCCCTCCAGCGCTGCGACCGCGCCCGCCACATCCCCGCGGTCGATCAGGAACCCGGCGTACACCCCGGTGACGCCCGTCAGGTCCTTCGCGTCGGCCTTGGCGATGAAGTCCGTGTAGATCTTGCGGGCCTCGTCGGGCTTGCGCTGGCTCCAGTGCCACAGCGCGTCGAGGTTCACCGAGTCGAGGTTGTCGCTGGTGCTGCGGACGGTGTCGATGAGCGGGCGGGCCTTGTCAAACTTGTTGGACTGGATGTACAGGGTCGCCAGCGCCATGAGGTTTGCGCGGTCGTCGGGACGGTTGCGCAGCATCTGCTCACGCCGGGTCACCGCCAGGTCGCGGTCGCCCACCTCGGCCTCGATGTCCAGCCACACGGGGATGAAGCGCGTGTCGCCCTCGCCGTAGCGCTGGAATTCGCGGGCCGCGGACAATGCCTCGGCCATCTGGCCCGAACGGACGAGTGTCTGCAGCAGGTCCACCGCCGTGGGCACGTCGGTGGGACGCATCCGCAGCGCGTCGCGGAACGCCTGCGCGGCGTCCGCGATGCGGCCTTCCCGCATGAGCGTCCGGCCGTACAGGCGGTAGACCTCGGGCTGAGCGCCGCCGCGGTCGATGCAGCCCTTGAGGATCGTCACCGCCTGCTTGGTGTCGCCCTGCTCGGTGAGCAGGCGTGCGCGGTAGGTATCACCGCCCTGGCTGTCGGCGTTGACCTTCCCCGCCTTGTCCGCGAAGGCCTTGGCCTCGTCAAACTTCTTGTTCTCCACCGCGCGCAGGAATTGGAGCTCCAGCACGCGAGGGTCTTCGGGGGCAATCTTCACGGCCTTGTCGAGCGCGGCGAGCGCCTTGGGATCGTTCCCCTGCGAGACGCTGAGCGCGAACAATTGCAGCTGCTTGTCCAGATCGGAGATGTTTGCCTCCTGGATCTTTTTCTCGATGTCGCCAATAGGGTCGTTACTCGCGATCGCGGCCCGCCGCTCCTTCAGGAACGCGTTCTCCGGGTCCTTCGCCAGCGCCTCGTCGAGCACCTGGACGGCCTTGTCCTTCTGGTTGTCGCCCGCCAATGACGTGGCGTACGCCACCGCGAGGCGCGGGTCCTTGTACTGGGACCAGCCGTCCGACAGGATCTGGAGGATCTTCTTGATGTTCTCCGGGTTCACCCCGTCCTTGCGGACGAGCTCAGCCTCGATGATCTTCCTCACCACCGGGTCGCTCGACACGCTCTTGCCCGAGAGTGCGGCCATGAGCTCCGCGCCCTGCTTGGCCATCTCGTTGGTGGGGTCCAGGTTCAGGGCCTTGGTGTAGTACGCGAGCGCGGGTGTGTATTCCTGCAGCTGGGCGTGGATCTGCGCAAGCTGCATGATCGCGCCCAGGTTCGTGGGCTGCAGCTTCAGGGTCTCTTCGTAGAAGTCGCGGGCGGCGCCGACCTCGTTCCGCTTGAGCGCCACCATCGCCGCGAGCTGCAGCGCCTCGGGGTTGGTGCGGTTGGTCTTGCGGTTGTACTGGTCGAGGAGCTGGGCCGCGTGCGTCGTGCTCTCGGATGTGCCCTCCAGGATGGCGAGCGTGGCGTCGACCAGCAGCAGGCGGGCGGAGTCCGCCGACTCCAGGGCCGCGAGCTTGGACCGCAGCTCCTTCGCGAGCGTGATGGACGCCTCCCGGTCGGAGCCCGCGTTCTTGCCAAGAGCGCTGCGGGCCGAGAGGTAGGCCTGCTGAGAAAGCGCGGCCTTCCGCATGTCAAACAGCATGCGACCCTCGAGGCTGATGGGGGGCGTCGCGAGCTTGCTGATCTTGTCGTACTGCTCGATCGCGCTGGGGATGTCGTTGCGGATCGTCAGCACGTCCGCAAGGAACCCCAGGTGCGTGGGGCTGTCGGGCCTGGCACGCAGGCTCTCACGAACCAATTCCTCGGTCCGCGTGAGCTGGGTACCCACCGCAAGCGACTCCACGTTGCGGAACTTGATGAGCAGGTTCTCGTTCGCGGGCTGGGGGAGCTTCTTCGCCGCCGCCAGCGCACGGTCCAGCACGGGGAGTGTGCGCGCCGAGAACGCCTTGGACTCCTCCTCCGCGTTGCCCTTGCCCTGGGACTCGAGCAGCTTGCGCTGCGTGCGGATGACGTCGCGCTGGATGATCGAGAGCAGGACGTCAGGATTGTCGGGGTTTGACGCGAGGAACGCGCTCAGAACGTCGTCGCCCTCCTTTTCGAAGGCCGCGTACTCGTCCTTGTTGAGGTCCTGGTACGCCTTCGCCGCCTTGCGAAGCGAGATGTCCGCGAGCGCGACCGCGCTCTCGCTGTCCGCCGGGTCCGCCTTGAGCGCGGCCTTCAGGTCCGTCACCGCCTGCGTGAGGAGTTCGTCCTTGGGAGTGGGGGAGTTGAAGTAGAGCGTCGAGTTCGCCATGCCCCGGTAACGCTTCAGCACCTCCCAGGGCCCGGCACCCTTCACCTCGTGCAGGCGGATCATCGTGTCCGCCTCGCCCGCCAGGAACTGGTAGGACTCCGCGGCGAAGGGACCACCATCCACCAGGCGACGCTGCAGGTCCAGGTACTCGCGCTGCGCGGGCAGGTTCTCGGCGTCCACCACCGCCAGCTGGCGCTTGGCGTTGCTCCAGTCCATGTACAGCTTCTCGTACTTGACCTGTGTGTCGGAGTTGCACTTGGACAGCGCGTCCACCCACTTGGCCAGGTACGCGGTGTTCGTCTTCTCCTTGTTCACCGCCTTGCCGTACTGCTCGGCCGCCTGGTTGAAGTCCCCCTGCGAAACCAGCCGGTCGCCCGCGCGCACGTTGTCCGCCGCTGTGTTATTGAGGAAGTACAGCGTCGCGCCCACGACCACAACGCACGCGGCCACCAGGCCCAGCGCGAGCGTCACGACGAACTTGGTGTTGACCTTGGAAGCCATGCGAATCTCCGAAGGGCCTCCGGGGCGCCCGCTGTCTTGGAACCGTGGAAAGGCCCGCATCATTCGGGGCCCGGACATCGAAAACCATACCCGAACACCCACAAACCACCACCGCCCGGGGGCGACCGTTACTGCTTCGCCGCCTCCTCCGGGGGATAGCGGTGCTGCTCAACCTCGACCCAGTCGGGCGTGCAGAGCATTACATCGGGGAACAACTCGTCGAGCATGCTCGCGGCCTGCTGCGCAAGTTCCTCCCCGCTCCCCACGCTGCTGCTCGTAAACTGCAGCTTGAGGTAGTACGCGTACTTGGTCTTGAGGTCGAACGCGAGCAGGCGCACGTCCTCGGCGTTGCTCACCGTGCCGCCGTTGGCCACAAAGAAGTAGCCCGCGTAGAAGGGCCTCCCGCCCTTGTCCAGGAACTGGAAGGTACGCAGCTTGATACTGGATGCCTCACGCGGCAGCCGCACGTACGAGCCCGAGCCCGACCGCATCGTCACCACGTGGTCCTTGAACTCTTCGGGCACGTTGATGTCGCTCCACTTGTTCTTATCCAGCGGCAAGGGCAGGTCGCCCAGCGGCTTGCCGATGCTCATGCCCCCGCCGATGAAGCACCGGTCCGGCACGTGGGGCACCGTGTCGATCATGCCCGTGTAGTACGCGGCGTGGAAGTCGATGATGACCGTGGGCTCGTCTTCCTTGCGCCCCTTGCGGATGTACTGGCGCGAGAGGTAGTTCTGCGTGCCCAGCGTTTCTTCCACCTCGGGGCTCTCGCGGCGGTCCGCCTGGTACCGAATCCAGTGCTCGGTCTCGGGCGGGATCGTGTTCAGCAGGCGGTTATCCGCGGGGTGTATCGGCTCCTTGTGGAGCATCAGCTTGTAGTGCACGACGGCCGCGGAAAATCCCACAGCGCCCAGGGACAGAAGCCCAACGGCGGCCAGCACGGCGGGGTTGCTCCAGCGGAGCCCTTTCATGCCGACGCCCCCTTGGGCCTGGGCCCGTCCTCCGAAACCATACGTTTGAGCGCCCACTCGATGCTCAGGAAGAGGAACAGGCCCGGGATGAGCAGCAGCGTGCCGATGATCATGTGGGCATTGCCCGCCGCGAGGTTGGCGTTAAAGAGCGACGCGAGCCCCAGCACAGCGACGCGCAAGATATTCATGAACACCGCGACGGGCATCGCGAGCGAGAACAGCGCGATCCGCTGCCACCAGTGCTTGCAGGACAGCACCGCCACCGCCGCGCCCAGCGCGACAAACGCGATGACCATCCGCATGCCCGAGCACGCCTCGGCGACGCTGAGCGGGATGAACTTGCCCTTGTAGGTCAGCTCCAGCACGTTGCCGCTGGCCTCGACCATGAACCACGAGCCCGGCAGGCTGATCACCTTCAGGATGAGCCACGCGCCCTTCGTCGCTATCAGCTGGAGCGGGAAGGTCATCTTGATCATGACCTGCTCCGCGAGTGTGATGCCAAAGAGCAGGTAGGCGATCGGGATGAACAGGAGCTGAAACACGCGCACGCCCAGCACCAGCAGGGCGACACCCGCGATCGTGAGCACTACCGACGCGCCCTGCAGCATGTGGTTGGGCACGCCCACCACGAAGAAGAAGTAGCACATGATGCCCAGGCCCGCCACCAGCAGGCCGGGCCAGAACGCGCGGGCCTCCATCTTCGCCATCGCATCCCGCTGACGCCAGACCATGTAGCCCGAGAAGAACGGCACGACGAACGCGTGCCCCCAGTCGTCCAGCCGGTCGATGCTGTGCTCGCCCTGCTTTGCGAACCAGCGCCAGAACAGCGCGACCACCGTGATCAGCACCGCGACGCCGATGCTGGCCTCCGTGGCGCCCCATGCCGGGGCCTGCGCAGCGACCCTCCGAGGCGTGAGCGGGGATACGGGTTGGGCGGGGGTAGAGGTCACGGTTCTTGGGGATAAGTGGGCGCGCCGGAGATGGTGCATCGGCGGTTTGTGGATGTCTCCAAATGCCTAAGGCACTGCGGGAACGCTGATACGCCGTCCGGGGCTGTCCAGGTTCGTCTCGGCACGCTCCAAACCGGCCCGATAAGGCCCAGAACCCCTCAAGAAAATCACCCCGCGCGGGGCGGGGTGAGTGTGTCTCCGTGCAGCCCGCCCGCCATTGTTCGCAGGTGGGCCAAGGCACGCCAATGTGGGGTTACTGACCCACTTGGTTGACCGGGGGCGGGCCGAAGATGTCGTTCGAGAGGTTCCGGTCCAGAATGAACCCAAAGCCGTACGACGCGCGGAACCCGTTGCGGATAACCGCGACGGGCAGCGCCCACCATGTCGTGCCAATCATCACCTGATCGCTGGGCTTCAGGAAAATGTCGGGCTGCGTGTGCTCCGAGATCGCCTGCAAGTCAAGCTTGATGACCGCCTGGCGATTGCCGGGCAGCATGCGGGTCAGTTCCACCTTCTGAGGGATGGCCGTCTCACCCAACCCGCCCGCGGACGTGATCGCACGCAGCAGCGTGAAGTCCGACGTGACCTGGTAGGGGCCCGGCCGTGCCACCTCACCCCCCATGTACACAAACCCGGAGCTGGTGGTTGGGAACCTTACGACATCGCCGGGGCGGATGATGATGTTGACCGACTGATACCCCTGCAGCAGCTGCTTCATCGGCACGCGGATGACGCGCTGTGTGATGAGCTCGTCGGGCTTCGCCTTGACAGCCAGCGCCTCCTGCGGCGTGGGGGACTTCACCTTCACCCACTTGCCGTTCAGGAAGATCCACGACGCGCCATCGCCTGCCGGAGCCACGGCGGTGGGCTTCTCATCCTCGATGAGGTCCACGACAGGCTTTGCAGCAGGAGTCGGCGGGCTGGTCTGAGCCGAGTCCTGCCCGCCGAACATGCCGGGGGAGGGCTTGGGCTTCTTGGGCGCATCCGTCGGTGCATCCTTCTTTGCACCATTCTCCGGCGCGATCTGATCAATGATATCGATCAGGTCCTGGCCCTTAGGCTGCTCGGCCTGCTTCGGCGGCGTGGTCGTGGGGGCGGGGGTCGCGGGGCTGAAGTGGTTCAGCCCGGGTATAACGCCGGAAACCTCTTCGCTCAGCGGCACCTGCCGGATGATGTACACCTCCTTGGTGGTCTCATCGAACGTGCCGGCGGACGCGAGCGCCTCGAGCAGCCTGTAGTCCGCGCGCGGGATGGGGTACAGCCCGGGGCTCTGGATCGCGCCCAGCACCGTGTACGTCTGCTGACGCTGAGAGAGCGTGAGCACCTGCACCAGCGGGTCCTGCACCAGCCCCTTGGCGCGGATGGCGGCGACGATCTCGTTGACCGCCTCCTCCGTGGTGCGCCCCGCGACATTAATGCGTCCCAGCTGCGGGATTTCCACCATGCCGCGCGCGTCCACGGGCACCTCATACTCCTCACGCTGCCCGATGATGATGAGGTCGTGCGCGATCACGCGGAGCGCGTCGCCGGGGCCGATGCGGTAGGACTCGGGTTGGGGGATAAGGTCCTCGGTCAGGGGATCGGAATATTCCACCACCTGCCCGCTGTCATCCTCGATCGACGCGATGCGGTCCAGGATGGGCATCACGCGCGGCGTATCGCCGAAGCCGCCCAGCTTGGTCGGGTCCATGAAGGACTTGGCACACCCCGTCAGGGACGCGCCGGTCAAGGCGAGGCCGCAAAGGGCGAAGATGTGCGGGGCGGAGGTGGGTCGCGTCTTCATGCGTCGATTTCCGTGTCAAACTGATCCGGGCATTCAAAGGCCCCGGGCGAGGAGGAAAGTCCGTTCCCCCATCGAAGGTACACCACGCCCCGCTGTTTGCAAGGAAAGGTGCCCGGTGTGGCGGAACGATACGGCGCAGCAAGGCCGTGTGTGCGGACAGAATCATAGTTCCCGGACGAGCTTTTCGTCCGACACGAACGCGCAGAATCTACTCGGACGCAGACAGCCGAGCCGCACGGGCGTTCACCTACGATCCCTCGATGACGCCCGTACCGCCCTCGACTCCCCAAACGCCCCCATCGGGCGACGCACTCACGCGCACGCTCACCCGCCACCCACGCCCCCTGGGAGGAGACCCGCTCCGCACTCTGGACCCCCCGAAGGTCAGCCTCTCCTCCATGGTCCTCAACAACAGGACCGAAGACGGTGCAGACGCCAAGCAACAGCTCTCCCTCAAGAAAAAACCCGATTGGCTCCGCGCCAAGGTCCCCGGCGGCCCTGAGTACCTCCGCCTCAAGAAGGTCCTGACCGAGCACAAACTCTTCACCGTCTGCGAAGAAGCCAACTGCCCCAACATGGGCGAGTGCTGGAGCCGCGGCGTCGCCACCATCATGATCCTGGGCGACACCTGCACCCGCGCCTGCGGGTTCTGCAACGTCAAGACCGGCCGCCCACCCACGCTCGACAAGGATGAGCCAAGGCGCGTCGCCGAGTCCATGCGCCTCATGTGGGAGCACGCCCGCCTCAAGCACATCGTCATCACCAGCGTCAACCGCGATGAGCTCACCGACGGCGGCGCCGCCATCTGGGCCGAGACCATCATCCGCACGCGCGAAGCCTGCCCCGGCCTCTCTATTGAAGTCCTCATCCCGGACTTCGAGGGCAACTGGCCCGCCCTCCAGATGGTCATCGACGCCAAGCCGCACATCATCAACCACAACCTTGAGACTGTCCGCCGAATGTACCCCGCCGTGCGCCCCAGCGCCAAGTTCGACCGCAGCCTCGAGCTCCTCCGCCGCGTGAAGGAACAGGGCGGCGTCGCCAAGACCGGCATCATGGTCGGCATCGGCGAGAAGGACGAGGAGGTCGCCTCCGCGA
>CALLYM010000220.1 GCA_937858155.1 uncultured Phycisphaerales bacterium
CCGGTTTCCGTTTGCAATCGGGGGGAAGGGCGTGGCTCCGCCGCTTCCCCCGCCGCTCTCGTGCCGCTCGAACTGGATCCGCAGCAGGTTCACCACGTCGGCACCGCTTCCCGCCACTTGCCCGCTCGGAGCAGCGGGTATTGACTGGCGGGATACGCCGCAACGAGCAGCGTTGCTCCGAGCACGACACCCCGCCACGACCTGCGTGTGCGATACAGATGCTTCTCAGTGCCGATGGTGGAACCGCACTCTGGGCAAGTAAACCCTGTCCCCTGTATGTCGTACCAGCACCGCGGGCACCGCCTGCGCCCTCTCGCACGGTCCCACCAGAGTCCCACGAGGGCAATTGCAGCACCCAATACCACGAGCGCCCAACCGACTATGGAAAACAAAGTTGGTCCGGCCATGCTCGTTGGACGCTCACCTCATCACCAAGTTCCGGGGCGGTTCTTCACACAACCCTGACACGGGTTACCATGCACCCCGAACATGGTCCCACTCTCCACACAGGATATTGCCACCCGCCTCGGCGCCGCCCTTGTCCTTGGCGGCCTCTTGGGCCTGGAGCGGGAACGCAAGAACCGCCCCGCCGGCTTCCGGACCATGATCCTGATCAGCCTCGGGTCCGCCGGCTTCATGCTCGCGGGCCAGGAAGCCGTCCGTGTCGTTGCGGAGGACCAGGGCGGCCCCCTTTCGGCGGCGGACATCAGCCGGGTCATCCAGGGCCTCATCGGGGGCATCGGCTTCCTGGGGGCGGGCGCGGTGCTTCATAACAAGAAGGCCGTGCGGGGCCTCACCACCGCCGCCGCCGTCTGGGTGACGGCATGCGTGGGCGCGAGCGCGGGCCTTGGCCAATTCACGCTCGCGGCGGTCCTCAGTGCCTTCGCCCTGTTCACGCTCATCGTGCTGGAATGGGTGGAGAATCACTACTTCCCAGAGAACGAAGAGGAGGACAGGAAAAACTTCGAAAAGGTCAGGCTGGAGGATGAACTCCGGAAGGGGGACTAACGAGGCTCCCGCGCCCGTCAACTTTGCACCGCGGCTTGAACCCTGACCGATCTTGCGTACGCGTCTATGTTCAAGCATTCCAGCCCAAAGCCTGCCGCATCCTCCCCCCCGGGGCCCATCACGCCCCTACGCCCCTTGGCGGCGGCTGTCGTGGACGCGAGGCCGTTCGCCGTCAACGCGGTCATTGCGGCCACGAGCCCGCCTGCCAGCCCACCCAAGCCTTCGAAGCCCGTCGAAGTCATCGGCCAGCCCGCGCTGGTGACACCCCGGCTGGTGCTGCGGGCCCTAACGCCCGGCGATCGTGCCGGGTTTGTAGACCTCCTGATGCGGTCAAGGGACCACCTCCGCGGGCGGATCAATGTTCACGCTGGCGGCGAACCGGACAGCCTGGTCTTTGAGCGGCTCATGGCAGCGACCGACTTGGGAGAAGTCCGGGCCACAGACTGGCGCCGCGCCGCGTTCCTCCCCACCGGTCAACCCGTGGGCATGGTGCACGTGCTCAACATACGGCGAGGTATGGAATTCAGGGGCGATGCCGGCTGGTGGGTGGGCCCGGCGTACTGCGGCAATGGCATCGCGACGGAAATGGTCAGCGCCATGGTGCAGCACGCCCTCCGTGACCTTCCAGTAGGACTTGGTCTGACGACAGTGTGCGCGGCGATCGCACCGGGCAACACCGCAAGCCAGCGTGTCGCAACACACGCTGGATTCCGGCGGGTGGACCGTGCCATGGTCAGTGTCGTACTGGGCGGTAGCCATGAAGTTCACGATCTGTGGGAAGCTCACCCCGCCCTCTGAATTCACGCGGACCAGCCTACAACACGACATGGCAACCAATCCAAAGGCGTTCCTTGTGCCCGCCGGCAATGGGCCCGTGCAGCTTGGCCCTGGCGGCGACCGTTCCGTCATCAAAGTGAGCGCCGCGCAGTCCGACAACCGCGTGTCACTCGCCGAATACCACGTCGCGCCCGGGGCTGGGCCGCCCCTGCACGTGCACGCGGAGGAGGATGAAGTGTTCTGGGTGCTGGAGGGCACGATCTCCTTTCACGTCGGGGGGAACGCCACCGACGCGGGTGTCGGCACCTGCGTATTCGGCGCCCGCGGCACGCCCCACACCTTCAAGAACCGCACATCCCAATGGGCCCGCATGCTGCTCATGGTCACACCGCCCAAGAACTTTGAGGACTTCTACGCCGCGATCAACGTGCCCGGGCCTGGCGGCGCTCCGCCCACCGAGCAGGCGGTGATGCAGCGCATTGGTGAATGCGCGCCCCGGCACGGGATACACATCCTGGGCCCCAACCCGCTTTGATAACGAGCCGGCGTTCATCACCACCAATAGCGTGCCGGCCGCCAGGGTGAGCCAAAGGAGCACAGCCTGCGCGAGCGCCCGCCAGCCGACCTGCTTCAGGGCGGACGGTGAGAGTGCTGCGCCGATGAGGAACAGCGCCAGCTGGAAGCCGAGCCCGGACGCAAACTTGATGGAATCGCCCCACTCAGCAATCTCCGGGAACGCTGTGCGCACCGCGCTGGCGGCCAAAAATGCAAGGATAAACCACGGGAAGGGGGCACCGGCGCTGGTACTTCCTTCGGCCACGGCACCAGAGGCCAGTTCTTTCGCCCTTGCCCTGCGATCCCACCACGCTGCAAGTAGGGAGAGAGGAAGGATCCAGATGACGCGTGTGAGTTTGACGACGTTGGCGGTGTCCAGCGCGTGCGCGGAAGCACCCGCGGCCCGGAGCGTGGCGTCGTACGAGGTCGCCGCCCCCACGACGCTTGATATGTCGTGGATCGCGACCCCTGCCCAGAGGCCGAACTGATGGTCGGACAGGTGCAGCCACCGGGCGATCAGCGGGAATGCGAACAGTGCGATGGCGTTGAGCACAAAGACCGCGCCTGTGGCGATGGCCATCCCGCTCGCACTGGCACGGATGGACGAACCGATCGCCGCGATCGCGCTGCCCCCGCAAATGGCCGTGCCGCCCGTAATGAGCGTGCTGATCTCACGCCCGGTGCGCAGCAGCCTGCCAAGTGCAATCCCGGCCGCGACCGCACCCGCGATCGTGCCCAAAGCAAGGGCCAGCCCGTCCCATGCGGCGTGAGCAAGCGTCGACAAGTCCAGGCGGAGCCCCAACGCGACAATGCACGCCTGGATCAGCAGACGCGACGCCTTCTTCCCCCACTTTTCGAACACAGCGATTTCCAGCAGCGCGAGCACAATCCCAACACCCAGCGCGATGGGCGGAGAGGCCCACGGGGTGGTGCAGGCGATCGCTGCGACCAGGAATACAACCGGCTTCCACGCCGGTGTTGCTGAGGTTTTTCGCGGGACGTCGGCCACGCCATCTCGCGCGGGGTTTGTGGGGACTTGTACACCGCTCGGT
>CALLYM010000221.1 GCA_937858155.1 uncultured Phycisphaerales bacterium
CATTGACGGTGTTGATGTCGCCGTGTTCCCGCCATTCCCGTACCTGCTCACGATCCGTTCGATCCTTCGAGACCGCGGTTCTTCGGGGCGCCTGGGCGCGCAGGACGTGTACTTTCAGGGTGACGGCGCGTTCACGGGTGAAGTGTCTGTTAACATGCTGAAGGACTGCGGGGTGCAGTGCGTGCTCGCGGGGCACAGCGAACGCCGCCACGTCATTGGTGAGAAGGATGAGCTCGTCAATCGGAAAGCCCGCGCCGCGCTCGAAGGCGGTCTCGAGGTGATCTTGTGCGTGGGTGAGACCCTTGACGAGCGCACCGCCGGGCACCAGGACATCATCACCACACGCCAGGTCCGCACCGGGCTCGCGGACATCCCCGGCTCATACATGGACCGCGTGATCATCGCCTATGAACCCGTCTGGGCCATCGGCACCGGCAAGACGGCGACACCTGAGGACGCTCAGGATGCACACAAGAGCATCCGGGCGCAGCTTGTGCGGCAGTACGGCCAAGACACCGCCGCGCGTGTGCGGATCATCTATGGCGGCAGTCTCAAGCCCGACATTGCAGCGGATATCTTCGCCCAGCCCGATGTGGACGGTGGGCTTGTGGGCGGCGCAAGCCTCAATACCGCGGACTTTGTCGCGATCTGCAAGGCTGCGGTCGCGGCGGGTCGTGCGAAACCTTGATGCGGGTGTCTAGCGGTTTCGTTCGATGTAGCTCTTCGCCTTGGCTTCCAGCTTTGGGTCTTTGAGGCCTATAGCGCGGGCCTCCGCGAGTGCGTCTTCCCATGAGGCGCCGGTATCAAGCACCCTGTAGGGCAGCCAGGCCGCGCCCACCCGATTGCCCGAGCGGCAGTGCAGCAGCGCGGGGTGTTGGAGTGACCTGAGCGACTTTCGGGTGGTCAAGAAGACATCGTCTGTGAGTTCTGCGTCGCCGTGGTAGGGGATGCTGACATACGACAACCCCAGTTCAGCGGTCTCAGCCCGCTCATCAAATTCCGGGTGCTCGGCCGGCGGACGGAAGTCGATCACGGTGGCGACACCCGCCGCCTGCGACGCGAGGAGGGCTTCCTTGTCTGGCTGGGATCGGTCGAAGTGGTGGGGGAATGCGCCCAGAGACACGATCGTGCGTGGCGCGGCGGGGGATGTGAGCCTCGGAGTCTCCTTGTCGCTGGATTCGAAGCCCTGACGTACAAATTCACTGACACCTAGCGCGTGGGAATGCAACAGCGCAACGACGGCGGGGCTGGAGGCAGACTCCGTGATGGAAACCCCCTTGTCGGTCGTGGTGACGCGCAGGCTGACTTGCTCGTGATTGTCGAAGAGGTCGACAAACACCGGGTCCCATGCTCGGACACGGGACCCGGTCTGCATCCGGCGCTGCATGGCCAGTGTGTGGTCCTTTATCCGCCGGGCCACGTCTGGGTCGTCTGATTCGGTTACGGCTTCCACGCCTGTTGAGGTCAGCGTGACGACGCGCCGGATCTTCGCGTGGTCCGCCAGGAGGCTCTGGAATACGGACTTGTCGTACGTGAGTGTGCGTGGCCCTGCCGGTTGCTCCGGCCGCTGGCTGGTGGCCGCGCATGCGGTCAAGAACGCAGCGCCAGCGATAGAAAGAAACGTGTGGGCGCGGGATGGGAATGGGGACATGCGGGCACTCCATGCGCCGCGTCCTCCAGGGCGCGGCGGGCTTCGCATTGTTGCACAGACGCCGTCGATTGGAAGAAAAAAGTGGGGCCGTGCGACCCCACTCTACAACCGAGTCAAAGGCGTGGCGATCACCGGCGTCGGCGCAGGCCGATTGCAACCAGTGCGCAGAGTGAAGCCGCGCCCGGGGCGGGCACGGTGAGCGTTGTCACGAAGTTGGCGACTCCGGAAATGGGGTTGGGCCCAAAGCTGAAGAGGCTCCAAGAGGAACCGTTGTAGAACGATGCGTTATTCGTGTAGAAGCCGGCAGGCTGCGCAAAGCCGGACGAGCACTGGAAGCCCAGGCTGCCGTTGCTGCTGAAGTTCTGCACACCCATGCTCCAGCCGATATTGTTGAACCCGCCCGTGGTAGACACGCCGGGAAGCGGGATCGTCACAAAGATCGGCGCCACGCCGCCGAGTTCCGACGCATCCGGCAGAGTGACGTTGGTGATCGTGGTGGAGTAAAGCGTCGAACCGCTGCCGAACACCAGGCCGCTCGGGTCGCCGTCGTTGAAGGTGAACGTGAGATCGGTGGAACCGGCCGCGGTCGAGTTGAAGACCACAAGGCCCAGCGTGATCTCGCACAGGGCCGCGGGTGCGTCGGAGCCGGAGCCGAACCACCCTCCGTCCCCGTACCGCACACTGCTGGGCGTGCTGCTCGTGAACGGTGTAAAGAACCCATTGTCCCAATTGTTCTGGAAAACGACAGGACCGCCCGCGAACGCGGACCCTGCGGTGCCGGCGAGAGCCAGCAAGGCAAACAACGTCTTCATCACTTCTCTCCTCTTGCAAAGTACCTGATGCTCCGGCGCGGAAACGCCTGGATCAGCACCCACGGTGAGTGTAACAACTTGTGGGGTCTATTGGCCCGTGATGCCAGCCGGAATTCATCCAAACGTTCTGCGAACTCCACTGCCCAAACAGCCGATAATGCCTTCTCATGACCACGCTTGCCTTTTCGTGCCCTGCCGTGCGCCGTTTGGCTGTTCTCACCGGTGGTGGCGACTGCCCGGGCCTCAACGCCGTTATCCGTGCTGTCGTGCGGGATGCGCTGCACTGCGGCCTGGAGTGTTACGGCATCGAGGACGGATACCTGGGGCTCATCGAGAACCGCATGCGCCGTCTGCACATGAACGATGTGACGGGCATCATCAACCAGGGCGGCACCATCCTGGGCAGCAACAACAAGAGCAACCCCGAACGCCACAAGGTTGGCGAGGACAGCGCCGGCAACCCCATTTACAAGAACGTTCTTGACGACTGCATCCGGAACATCGAGAAGGCCGGCATCCAGGCGCTGGTCACGATCGGCGGTGATGGAACGCATACGGGAGCAGCCATGTTCGCCCGAAAGGGCGTGCCCATCGTCGGCGTGCCGAAGACCATCGATAATGACATTGAGGGCACTGAGATTACCTTCGGCTTTCAGACTGCCGTTGCAACGGCCACGGACGCGCTCGACAAAGTGCGGACCACCGCCGATAGCCACCACCGTGCGATGGTCGTGGAAGTCATGGGGCGGAACGCGGGCTGGATCGCCCTGCACTCGGGAGTGGCCAGCGCCAGCGACATGATCCTGCTGCCCGAGATCCCGTTCAGCATGGAGGCGGTGTTCGAGCACGTGAAGGACCGCAGCCGTCGAGGCAAGCGCAGTTCGCTTATTTGCGTCAGCGAGGGTGCACGCCTCGCGGGGGGCCAGCAGGTCGTGGCTCGACGCGTCGAATCCAGCCCCGACCCCATCCGCCTCGGCGGGATTGCAAAGCACATTGCTGAACAACTCGAGGATGAAACTGGCGTGGAGAGCCGGTACACGATCCTTGGGCACACGCAGCGCGGCGGCACACCCGTTCCCAGCGACCGCGTGCTGGGCACGCTCATGGGCAGCCACGCCATGACACTGCTGCGCGAGGGCAAGGTCGGGCGCATGGTCGCTATCCAGAACGGACGCCTCGCTGACGTGGACCTTGCGACGGCGGCGGGCAAGCAGCGGTTGGTGAAGGTTGATGATCCGCTGATCATGGCGGCCCGGAACGTCGGAGCGGCGTTCGGGGATGATGGTCTTTAAAGCGGGGCGGGCGGCCTGCGTAACCTCGCCCCATGAACTTCGACCTTACCGGCAAGCGGGCCCTGGTCTGCGGTGCGTCCGGCGGCATCGGCCGTGCATGCGCAATGGGACTCGCGTCTCTTGGGGCCAGCGTCACGCTCGCCGCCCGTGACGAGGGCAAGCTGAAGGACGCCGTCAGCGCTCTCTCCAAGCCCCGCGGGGACAAGCAGCAGCACGATTACTGGGTCGTTGATCTCTCGAAGAGTGCCGATGTGAAGCAGCGCATCGGGACGCTGCTTGCGGACGGCAGGTCCTACCACATCCTCATTAACAACACGGGCGGTCCGCCCCCTTCGCGCGCCATCGACACCGCGCCCGAGGCGTTCGCTGCTGGACTTGAATCGCTGCTCACCACGCCCCACGTGCTTGTCCAGGCCCTTGCGCCAGCCATGACCGCGGCACGCTACGGACGCATCATCAACATCACGAGCACCAGCGTCAAGCAGCCTATCCCCAACCTCGCGGTGAGCAATGCCATCCGCGCGGCGACGGCGAACTGGGCCAAGAACCTCTCCCAGGAGCTCGCGCCCAACGGCATTACCGTGAACAACGTTCTGCCGGGCTACACCGACACCGAACGCCTCAACCAACTCTTCACCAACCGCGCCACAAAGACCAACTCGACCATCGAAAAGGTCAAGGCCGACGTCATCGCGTCCATCCCGGCCGGGCGGCTTGGTGCAGCGGAGGAGATCGCCGCGGCGGTCGCCTTCCTCGCGAGCCCCGCCGCGGCGTACATCAATGGCATCAACCTGCCCGTCGATGGCGGGCGATTGGCGACGCTGTAGGCGCGGGTAGGCAATGCGACGATAGTGAGCGTGAGTTGAGAGACTTGGATGCGATGCCTGAACTGCGAATATGAATTGCACGATATCGCAGCGCGCGTATGCCCCGAGTGCGGCCGCGCGTTTGATCGAGATAATCCTGAGACATTCGCAAGAACAGGTGTGGCGTTCAATCAAGAGAAGTGGGCGTGGCGATTGCTCTGGGTCTTGGCGTTCTCTCCCATTTATGCTGCGCTGATGACGGGTGCCCTATGGCTTACCGCATACGCGATCCTTGGCCGCGCTCCGCGGCCAAACCTGGACGATCCGAAAGGAATTCCCTTTGTTCGTCATGTTGTAGGTCCGACAGTCTGGCTGGTTGTTCTGTCCGAAATCACCGGGCTTCTGTTGACCTTCCTCTTTGCAATCGCCTCGTGGCCCACTCCAAACACCAGATCACTGGCCACTCATCGATTCCGGCTGCTGTTGCTCGCTGCGGTCACGAGCACAGCCTTGTTTTGGGCAGCGGGCCTCCTCGTTCCGCAATTCGGCGGGGCCATCGGCTGGATGCTTGACTGATGCGGCCCGCTGCCGCTGCACAGACCACGGTCACATTCGCGCTCTAAACTCCGGCGTGCTCACGCTGACGAACCACATCGCCGGGAAGGACGCCGACCCCAACTCGGGCCGGTACCTCGACATCGTCGAGCCCGCGACAGGGCTGGTCTACGGCCGCGTCCCGGACAGCGGGCCCGAGGATGTCGAAGCAGCGGCGCGTGCTGCCCAGGCTGCATTCCCCGCGTGGTCTGCGACGACGGCGGCGGAACGCTCCCGCCTTCTCATGCGTCTGGCGGACCTGATCGAGCGCGACCTTGAACCTCTCGCGGCCGCGGAGAGCAAAGACAACGGCAAGCCGATCCAGGTCGCCCGCTCGCTGGATATTCCACGGAGCGCGGTGAACTTCCGCTTCTTCGCGACGGCGATCCTGCACAGCGCGGGTGAATTCCATGACTATGTCGGCGGGGGCGCTGCGGGACCTGTGCCCACGATGAACTACACGCTCCGAAACGCACGGGGCGTGGCGGGGTGTATTTCCCCGTGGAACCTGCCGCTGTACTTGTTCACGTGGAAACTCGCGCCCGCCCTCGCCGCCGGTTGCACGGTGGTGGGCAAGCCCAGCGAAGTGACCCCGGTGACGGCGTGGATGCTTGGCAAACTCGCCAAAGAGGCCGGCCTGCCCGACGGCGTGCTGAACATCGTGCAGGGGGGCGGCAAGGCGGGCAGCGCGATTGTGGAGCACCCGGCTGTCACCACGGTCACGTTTACCGGATCCACGGCTGTGGGGAAGTGGATCGGTGCAAAGGCAGGCGACATGCTCAAGCGTGTGAGCCTGGAACTGGGCGGCAAGAACCCGTTTGTCGTGTTTGAGGACGCGGACCTGGACACGCCCGGCGCCGGCGCGATCGACACCGCGGCGCGTGCCGCGTTCAGCAACCAGGGTCAGATTTGCCTCTGCGGCTCTCGCCTGCTGGTGCATGAGCGCGTGTACGACCGTGTGGTGTCCGGCGTCGTGGAACGCGCAAAGGCACTTCGGGTAGGCGATCCCTCCGATGCGAGCACGCAGTTCGGATCACTGGTCAGCAGGGCGCACTTCGACAAGGTTGCCGGCATGGTCGAGGAAGCGAAGCGGGCCGGGGGAACGGTGCTGACGGGCGGCGCCCCGGTCCCGCACGGTCAACTCCCCGAGCGCTGCCGGGGTGGGTACTTCTACCCGCCCACGGTCATCGCTGGGCTGGACGCTTCCTGCCGCGCAGTGCGAGAAGAGATCTTCGGGCCTGTCGTCACAGTGCAGAAGTTCCGCGACGAGGCTGAAGCGATCGCTCTAGCCAATGGGACGGAGTACGGCCTCGCGGCGTCCGTGTTCACGCAGGATGTCTCCCGCGCCCACCGCGTGGCTGCGGCGGTGCAGTCGGGCGTTGTCTGGGTCAACTGCTGGATGGTCCGCGACCTTCGTACTCCCTTCGGCGGTATGAAACACAGTGGTGTTGGCAGAGAAGGTGGCAACGAGGCCCTCCGGTTCTTTACAGAAGCCAAGAATGTTTGCGTCAGAACTTGACGAAGAGCACAAAGACAAAGGTATTGGGAGGGCTTGGTGGCCGACACACCACAGACTGGGTGGGAAGCAACCGTGACGGGATTACGTCTGCAAGTATGCCAAGATGACGCCGGTCCGATGCCGTCCGCAGCGAGGGTACGGATACAACCGGATGAGCATGGCTTCCTGCTCCTCCGGTTCGGTGCAAGCGGTGAGTTTGCTGGCGATACGTGGCATGAATCGGCATCGGACGCCCAACTACAGGCTGAGTTCGAGTTTGGAATCACGGCTGACCAATGGAAGGAATTGCGATGAGCGACGGAACGATTCGCAGTGAGCGTGCCGCCGAGCCAGTCGGCCCCTACCCGCACGCCCGCCGCGTCGGCAACTTCATCTTTCTCTCGGGCGTGGGCCCTCGCCAGCGAGGCAACAAGGCCATCCCCGGAGCAAAGGTCGACGCAGCCGGCAACTTGATCGATTACGACATCGAGGCCGAGATCCGCTCCTGCTTCGCCAACGTCCGCGCGGTTCTGACCGATTGCGGCGCACGCTGGGAAGATATCGTCGACATCACTGTCTTCATGACCAACATGCAACGCGACTGGGCGACCTACTCACGCGTCTACGCCGAATTCTTTCCCGCGAACGGCACCGGGGGGCAACCCACGCGTACGACGCTGGAGATCAAGGGCTTGCCGCAGGGGGGGAATACCCCGATCCACTTTGAGGTAAAGGTGATCGCGGTCTTCGCCAATCACGCGCGATGACCCGCCTACGGCAATGAGTATCGCATGAGCGCGCTCAGTCTTGCCGGCATCGGTGTCGGTTTAGGCACTATCACCGCTCCCCACGGTCCATGCAGTGGTTTACTTGCATCCACACAGTGCAGCCAGAACGCTAGCCGAGCCCTCATTACACCCTTCCGCGCGTTGTATCCAAGAGCCCGCTCGCCATCTTCGCTCAACCACTTCTCGTCGTAGGGAACTTGGCTTGAGTCGTCGCGCGGATTGTCCTGCGAGACCTCGCCGAGGTTTAACAGCTCGAAATCCCCGACAACCTCCAACTCAACCAAGTGCAACCCTTGCATATTGCTCCGCACCTGCTCGCGCCACATGTCACACCTCTGCGCAAGTTCAGCCGCGTCCATGCTCTCCGGCGTCTTGCCCACGGGCTCGCACACGACTTCCCGCAACAGCTCCTCGCTGAAGTGCAATGGATGCAGCCCAAGAAACCTGACTTGGTACCCGCTCATGTCAAGGTTCCCCCTCTTCTCCTCAGCACCGCCCTCACCGGGCTGGCGTCGCAACCCTCCAACTTCAGCGGCTGCGCGAACAACTCGTACACCCCGGGCTCGACCCCGTCCAGCACAAGCCCCTCCAGAATCGCGATGCCGTGCCTGAAAATCGCCCGGTGCGCCGGCAGGTCCTTGGAGTCCTGCAGGTCCACGCTGGGCGTGTCGATGCCAATGGTGATGACGCCCTGCGCGGCGAGCGCGTCCACTAACTCCACTGACAGCCCCGAAAAGTCGTTATTCCAACTCGTGGAGTTCGGAAAAGTGCTGGTGCGGATGAGGACTCGCGGCTCGCGGATGCGATCAAAGCCCGCGATATCGCTTGGCGTGATGCGGCGACCCAACACCTCCCCGGCCCTCCCTCGGGGGGCGGGGGGAAAGGAGCAGGACACGACCCGGCACTCGCCGATGTAGTGCGCAAGGGGCATCGCCTCAATGCCCTTCGCGCCCTCGCCCGCCTTTGCGTAGTGGTTGCTCGCGTCCGCGTGGCTGCCCAGGTGTACCGTCGCGCGGATCGTGCTCAGCGTGACAGTGTCGCCTCTTTCCCTGTCCAGAAGCACTTCGCGTGAAAACGCCGTGTCGCCCGGCCACACGCCGAGCGTGGGGGAGATAGTGGGGGAGATATCGATAATGTGGGACGGTGAGCCAGTGGCGGAGAGAGTGTGTGAAGCACCGAGCAATCGCCCGCCAACCTCCTTCACACGCTGCGTCCAACCATCTTCACCCAACTCCGCCCGCAACCCTGTCGTAACCGCCGCTGCCACCGCATCGACGACCCGCTCCAACCTCTTCCCGCTCTCTTGCGCCTTCACATACGGCACCGTCGAAAAACTCACAAGGTTGTACTGCGGCTCCACCTTGCCAGGGAACGCTGCGTGCAGCGTTTGCTCGATTCTTTTGCGGTACTGCCACTCCGGCCGCCCCGCCAGGTCCCTCATCTCCGTAAAGTTCGCCAGCGCCATGTCCGCGATCGCGTCCGCGTTGGGTTTCCGCGCCGATTGATACGCGTCGAGCGCTTCGCGCTGGTCCTTGTGCACCTTCAAGCACCGCGCCAACTCCACGCAGTCCTCAAACCCGCAGTTGATCCCCTGCCCGTAGAACGGCACGATCGCGTGCGCCGCATCACCCACCAGCACACACTTCCCTTCCCGCTGCCACGGCCAGCACCGCACCGTCACCAGGGACGACGTGGGGTTGCGCTCAAAGTCCTCCACGAGCGTCGGCATGAGCGGCACGGCGTCGCCATAGAACTTCTCGAAGTGAGCCCGCGTCTCTTCCCGCGTCCGCAGCCCTGCGAACGAATGGTCCCCTTCCCACGGCCAGAACAGCGTGCACGTGAACGACATGTCGCGGTTGGGCAACGCGATCATCATCGCCCCGCCGCGGGGCCAGATATGCAGCGCGTTCAGTGCGATCGCCGGTTTGCCGCCCACCGCGGGGATGTGCAGCTCCTTGTACCCGTGCCCTAGGTAAGTCTGCGAATACTCAAACCGGTCCGTCTTCTGCATCACCCCGCGCAGCGCGGAGAAGGCGCCGTCCGCGCCGATCACCAGGTCCGCGGAGTCCTTCACCGTCCGACCGTCGCCGGTCTGGAACACCGCGGTGCCCTTCGCGAGGCCCGCGTCCACGCACAGGTGGTCGAACACCATTGTGACACCCGAGCACTCTCCGGCCGCTTTGATAAGGGTCAGGTTCAGCCCGCCTCGCGACACCGAGTTGATCGCGTCGCCAGCGTTCTTGCTGTACGGCTGAAAACTCGTCGCCCCATCCACCGCGTGGATCATGCGTCCGGGCATGGGGATCGCGTCCTGATCCATGACCAGCCGTTCAAGACCAGCCTCTCGCAGCCCCGCCAGTCCGCGGGCGGACAATGCCAGGTTGATCGACCTGCCACCCGCGTACCCCGCCGCCCGTGGGTCTCCGCGTCGCTCATAGACACGCACAGCCCAGCCATCCCGCGCCAGCAGCACGGCGAGCAACGCCCCCGCCAGCCCATCGCCGATGATGATCGCGGTTCGCGGCATGGTGAGCCTTTTAGGTGAGCCTGCCCAACTCGGTCACAAACTTCCAGACGTCCCGGAACGAGTTGTACAGCGGCACCGGCGCAGCCCGGATGACGTCCGGCTCCCGAAAGTCGCACACGATGCCCCGCGCGAGCAGCGTCTTCTGCATCGCTCGAGAAGAGCCCCGCACCACAAGCGATAGCTGGCAGCCCCGGTGTGCGGGGTCGGAGGGGGTGCGCACGATGACATGAGGAGCTGCCGCCTTGAGCAACGCCTCCATGTACGTGGTCAACACGACGGACTTCTCTCTGAGCGCGGGGATAGTGGCCCGGTCAAACAACGCGAGGGACGCTTTGAGCGGCGTCAGCGAAAAGATCGGCGGGTTGGATAGCGCCCAGCGATCCGCGCTGGCCACCGGCCGAAAGTCAGGTCCCATCACGAACCTTGACGCCGGATCGTTTCCCCACCACCCCGCGAACTGCAGCAGCCTCGCTGCGTGGTGCTTCTCGTGCACGAAAGCCCCCGCGATCGCGCCCGGGCCGCCGTTCAGGTACTTGTACGAGCACCACGCCGCAAAGTCAGCCCCGATGTCGTGCAGCTTGACCGGCACGTTGCCCGCAGCGTGCGCCAGGTCCCACCCCACCCGGGCTCCGGCCTTGTGCCCAGCCCGTGTCACGGCGTCCATATCAAACCACTGCCCCGTGAGGTAATTGACCGCCCCGAGCATGACGAGCGCCAGCGAACTCCCCTCCCGTTCAATCGCCGCGACAATGTCCTCCGTCCGCAACGCATGCTCACCTTCACGGGGCCGGAGCCTTACGACCGCCCGCGCCGGATCGAACCCCGCCGTGCGTGCGTGAAACTCCGCCTGGCTCTGCACCGCGTACGAGTCACTCGGGAAGGCCGAGTCTTCGATCATGATCTTGAACCGTTCGCGAGTCGGCGTGTAGAACGACGCCATGAGCAGGTGCAGGTTCACCGTCAGCGAGTTCATCGCGACCACCTCGGTCGGCATCGCCCCGACCACCCGCCCCAACGCCCCCCGGAACTGCTCGTGGTACGGCAGCCACGGGTCGCGCCCGTGCAGGTGCCCCTCCACGCCTAGCCGCGCCCAGTCTTCCAATTCCCGTGAGACGTCCTGTGCCACACCTTTGGGCTGACACCCCAACGAATTCCCCGTCAGGTAGACTGCTTCACCGCCTGACACCTCCCATGACCCGCCCGCGCATGCCGCCACCGACCGGGCGTCGGGCATCAGGAATTCACCCCGGAGATTGCGCAGCGGATCACGAGCGTCAAGCGCAGTTGCGTGGCCTTCGGTGGTGTCCACGGTGGCATGCATCGCAGGGACAGTAGTTCACGACAACGCGAGAAACTCCCGCGCCGCTCCACACAGAAGGTTGGCCCGGTCCGCCGCCGAAAGGTCCGCCATCCCCTCGATCATCACTCCGGGATGGTCTTCCCCGAGCGGGAAGGGATAGTCGCTTCCGAGTGCAATTCTGGCGCTCCCCATGATGGCCAGCAGGTGCCTGAGAGCGTCCGGATCATGCGTCAGCGAGTCGACCCAGAACCGGGCGGGCGTCGCGCCCTGACGTGCATACAGCGAAGGTCGACGGGGATTATCCACCGCCACCAGATCGGGCCGCGCCGCGTGCCCGTGCTCAAGCCTTCCCAGAATCGCCGGCAGCGAGCCACCCCCGTGGGCAAAGCACACCCGAAGGCCCGGCAGCCGATCGAACGTGCCCGAGAAGATCAATGTCGCCACCGCGATCGCCGTCTCCGTGGGCATCCCCACCAGCCACTTCAGCCAGTACTTGTCGAGACGCTTGGGCTCCAGCATGTCCCACGGGTGCACGAACACCGCAGCCTTCAACCGTTCGGCGTGGGTGAGAAGTTCCTGTATCCGAGGATCGTCCAGGTTCGCACCATTTAGGTTTGTACCGATCTGGACCCCACGCAGCCCGAGATCTTGCACGCACCGCTCCAACTCCTTGCATGCCATGGCAGGGTCCTGCAGGGGCACCGTTGCCAGCCCCTCGAACGGCGCCATGCCAGCGGCGGGGAAGCGTTGGGGTGAACCCCGATGGGTCTGGCACACGTCGGCAATGTGATCATTAAGCAGCCGTGCAAGGTCGTACGCGTCTTGCGGCTTTGCCCAATAGGAGAACATGACCGGCACGGTGCTCAGCACTTGCGTGGAAACCCCGGTCCGTCGCATGTCCTCCAGCCGGACCGCCGGATCCCAGCAGTTGGCCTGCACCTCACGAAAAAATGTGTTCTTGCGGGATTGGGTATCCCCTGCATCCAGCGATTGCATCATCCGTGCGCACCCGCACTTTGCCGGGTCATGCCCGAGGCTGATCCAGCCCGGGTACCCCGTGCGCGTGGTCCAGTCCGGCCAGCGCTCCGGCAGGATGTGGGTGTGCAGGTCGATTTTGGAGGGGGCGGCGCTCATGGGGAGCGTTCAAAGGCCGGGGTGGGATTCGAACCCACGAAGCTTGCGCAACGGATTTGCAATCCGCCCCATTAGACCACTCTGGCACCCGGCCGGGTTTGGGAGCGAAGGATAGGGGGGGCGCACCGGCGAAGCGCGTCAACATGGAGTGGTCCAATGGTCGATAATGGGAACATGGATGTGCGATCGATCCTGGCCCTGAGCCTGGCCGCCCTTGTCGCCGGCGGGGCCGGTGCGCAGACAGAGAGTCCTGAATCGGAGCTCCCGGCGTTTGAACGTGGCGGCGGCGAAGCGGTGGCCCCGAAGGGCGGGAACGTCATTGGGTCGGCCGCTCTGGACGCAAGGCTGAGTTCGCTGCCGCCCGACTTTGAAGTGCCCGGGGCCCAGTTGGTTCCAGAGGGAACATACCTGCCGCGTGTCGTGGGCAGGGCTATCCGAACCGCCCGCGGCGAGGTCGTCTTCGCGCCTGATCGTGACCAGCCGGCTGAGAATTCCGCCGGCCTGCCCAGCCCGCTGCCGCTGTTGGTGCTGCTGCCCAGTGTCAGGCGTGACCAGCTTGCCCTTGCCCTTGCGGACGATCCTTTGGGCGTCAACGGTTCTGCGGAGCAGGTCGTGCAAAGAGCGACCGAGCCGAAGCCATATTGCGTGGGCGGGCAGGTGTACGTGTACCGGGGGCGGTCCTACCTGCTCTGCTCCACCTTCGCCGCTCTGTCCGCAAAGCCCAAGGGCACGTCACAGGACCCGCAAGGTGCGCAAGACGCTGGCGCGAAAACGAGCACGAGCGTGGATCAACTGATCCAGGACTTGGAGCGTGCGAGCGAAGAGCGTCGCGTGCTCACGCCCAACGCCGGTGGCACCCCGCGACGGCGTGAAAAGAACGACGACACCGTCGTCGCGGCGACCACCGAGGGCAGCATCGTCACCAACCGACGTGGCCGACTTATCCGCCTGCCAGAAGAAGGGGGACGCCTCGCTTTCGTGGTCGACAATGACCCCGACAGCCCAGCGCTGCCCCAGATGGTGCTGCTCCCCTGCCAAGTGCTTGAGGAGATCGAGGGCATGGTCGCTGCCCGCGGGCCGGAGCTTGTCGTCAAGATAAGCGGCCGCGTGGTGACCAGCGGGCCCAAGGCCGCGTTGCTCCCCGTGTTCTTCCAGGTCGAGCGGCGGACGGATATCACGCCCGGCCAGTAGCGGGTGGCGTCCAGCGCTTGACCCGGAGGGATCGCTCCCAGACCCACAGCGCCGGCAGCAGGAATCCGACCGCGTACAGGTCGTAGATGTACTTGAAGTGTGATGCGGGACCGGCGAGCGCGACGAGCGCGAAGGGGCCTGCGATGACGCATGCTACCAGGGCGGTCCTGGGCGTCCGGCGTGCACTTGCCAATGCTCCGATCATGATCAGGAGAGCGGGCCATGCATTCCAGATCCATTGCCCTGGGGACGTCCAGCCTCGTGGCGCGGACCAGTCGCGGGCTGCGTGGGCGCAGCGGGCGATGAGCCCGGGCCGCTCGCTCCAGACGTAGCCATCGTCAAAGGCCCGCTGCATGGGCGGGTTGGAGGCGGCGTATTGGTCGAGCGGACGCTGCTCCCGGTGGTCATAAAACCACAGGTTGCTCCGGGGCGTCATCCCAAGCATACCGGACACCGTTGCGACCCTGCTCGATAAGAAGAGCCCGGGGTTGTCGAGCGTCGCACGCACGAAGAGGCGTTTGACATCGCGCATCTCGTCCTTCGTCACGTCGCCGTGGCTCGCGCCGATCCAGTACGTCTGGATGTCGTAGGGCGTGTGGTACCTTGCGAGTTCATCCAGGTCTACGACCTTGGCGAGGACCGCCCGGTCGGCATCAGGGGTCGGTGACCAATAGTTATTCGCCAGGTAGTATGAGAGTGGATTGATCACCAGCGTCAAGGTGTACCGGTTTTCGCGGTCCGGGTTGGGGCGTGCGAGGTCGCGCGAGAGGGGCCCCTTGAACAGCCACGCGCCGGCGATCAGCACGACGCACAGCGCCAGCGCCTGCACAGGCCTGATCGCTCGTGTCAGCACGAGTATCAGCGGCACTACCAGCACGAGCACAATATTCTCTCCGCGGAGGGCAACGGCGAATAACGTCAACAAGAACGCGTGCTGCAGCACACTTGTGGGCATCACGCCCCTTGGTGATACCGCCCGCCGCACTACGCACCGCGTCACCAGCGCCACGAGGCACAGTTTGAGCGTGGCGCTCAGGATATCGTGCGATAGGCTTGTCGCGAGCAGTCCCAGCGGTACAGACGTGCATGCCAGCACGAGCAGCACTACCGCTATCCACCGTTTCAACCCCGCGAACACCAGCAGCGACAGCACATCGGCAATCACCGCCGCGATCACCACGCAGTTCACCAGCGAAATGACCGTGTAGTTGCCCAGCGTACGGAGCACTGTGATCGCATAAATGCTGTACGCGGTCGACAACCACGGCTCGGCCTGCCCCTGCACCGCCTGCTGGTACAGGTACGCCTCGTCGGTTTTCCAGTGACCAGGCCACTCACCCGCCCACCATGCGAGCAGTACGAGTGCCACCGGCACGAAGAATGCCAGAAACAAGCGCCATCGCCGCGCAATGGAAATGGGGTCGCTGTTTGCGCCCGCACGGAAATTCAGCACGAGCGACCGAAGCGACATCGCGCTATGCGCAGCAAGAATGGCGAGAAGTCCTGAACAGGATGTTCTCATGGCCACTGCGGTTAGATCGACAGACGCGCCGGGGAGCAATGGCACGTCCGGCATGACTAGATTCAGTGCTCCCAAAGTGGTCCACAGCACGAATACGAACACGATTCCCTGACGCCGGGATTCCTCATCGCGGTACTGCCACATGGTCCGCCACCAGGATGGCTTCACTTCGTCCGGCATCGCTATGCCATCCCCTCCAACTCATCCAAGATCCCCCCCGCCGTCAGCGCGAACGCCACCACCTTCTTCGGCACGTCCACGTGCAGCGGCAGCATCGACAGGAACAGCGATGCTTCGTACAGCCGCATAACGCGGTAATCAAAGCCGAGTTCCGCCATGCGCGTGGCGAACGCTTTCTGGTGTTCCCGCAGGTCAGGAGCGGCGAGCGTAAGTGATATCCGCAGCCCCGCGTCCAGTTCCAGCTCGAAGAGGTTGTGGTTGATGAAGTCGTACGCCCCCAGCACGGAGTGCGAGAGCTTTGCGGCGTCGTAGTACGGGTGGCCAAAGAGGTCTTCGGGCGTGTCCGCGCCCCGGGGGTCGATGAACTTCATCTGCTGTACACGCCGGTCGTACAGGATGTTAGAGAAGCAAGGGTCGCCGTGCGTAAACGCCAGTGCTGCCGAACGGTCCAGCGGCCCGATCCGCTGCGCGAGCTGCTGCCACCGTTGAGCAAGGTCGGCGAGGGAAGTGGGGGAGGCGGCGCGTGCGAGCATCTGCTCCAGGAGAGCGTACTCGGGCAGCGTGCGCAGGCGCTCCAACCTCTGCTCTACCTTGCCTGCGTACAGGCTCTGGGCGGCTTGGGCAACCTCTCCCGCGCTGGCGGGTTTCATGGGCCGCACACGGAAGTAGGTTTCGAGGCGGTCCAGAAAAGAGTGAAACTCCGGTAAGGAGAAGGCCCCGTGCACCCACTGGATCGCCATGTCCGGCACGTTGAGACGCTCGAGGCGATACGACGCTGTCGCCACGCCGCTCTGCACTTCTTCCGTGTAGGCGAAGGGCTTCAGGAAGAAGGGCAGCACCGGCCCATCCACCAGCGACAGGAATGTGTATTCGCGCTTGATCTTTGCCACGTCCTGCGACCGCTTGACAACGCTCAGTGCGTCGTGCTCAACCGCATTGAAGTGCCGTACGTCGAAGTTGCTGGAGAGGAACTCGACAAATCGGTCGTAGCGTGACAGGTCTGTCAGGTCCCCTGCACCGCCCACGCTGGCGAGCGACCGTTCTGCGGCCCGGCGCACGCGCGGGGTGTCGCGAGCGGCGATCGGTTCCAGCAGCTCACGCAGCCGGCTTTCACCCACCCAGAGCAGCAGCGACGCGTCGGCACCAGCCGTGCCCAGTTCCTGATCGCTCACCGGGATAAAGATGTCCCGGCGTGCGTAGCGGAGTTTCTGGAGGAACACGCGGGCGTCCTCCAGGCGACGGGGAACGACATTGCTCGGGTAATAGAGGAATCGCCGCGTCGGCACGCCCACACCAGAGGAATCCCCGGCGCCCGCAGGGGACCGGTGCAGCTTGTCGGAAAAGTCCGCGAGGTCACTGTCGCGGTGGAGGTGTATGAACTCGGGGATACCGGCCTCACGCACGAGCGACCGCACATGCTCGAGCAGGGTGCGCTTCCGGTACAGCACCTGGCTGAACTTCTGCACGCCCAGCAGTGCCTGGATGTCCGCCGAGACGTCCGCGCGGTCGTCGTAAATGAGGCAGATGCTCATAAAGCGTCTCCCAAGGCGGCAGAAGAGTTGGCGGCGGGGGGGGCGGCCCGCATCCACGCGGGCAGGCTTGCGAGTGTGCGGGACCGGGCGGCGTGCAAGGCCTCCGCCAAGCGCGCGGGCAGTGCCGCCACCAGCGCCGCAAGCGAAGCCACGAGGAAGGTCAGGAACACCGCGTGCGGGTACAGGGGTGTGAGCGCCGTGGGCGATGCCCCGGGCATCACACGGTCCAGGATCGCCCCCAAGGGACCCATGCTGGACGGGAACAGCTGTGAGAAGAAGAACGCCGTCGCCGACAGCGTCGCACCCAGTGCTCCGGCGGCGTGCGGCAGGAACAGCGCGAGCGACGCCACCTCCAGCGTCCAGATCATGGCGGTAAGCGTGATGAGTGTTGCGGGCCGCCGCCGAAGAGAGTCTGGTGCGTGGAGCAGAAGACGCTGCGAGGCGTCGATCGCCTGCACCGCCCGAAGGCTCCATGGCGCTGTATACCGCCTTATGAACAGCAGCTTCACGCCCTCCAGGTGCTCGGGCATGACGTAGAAAGCGATAAACGTCGCGGCGACCACGACCAGCGTGAGGAATACTCCTAGAGCCGTGCTCTCGAAAAGGTCCTTTCGGAAAACCAGCGCCGCGAGCATCGCGCCGGTAATGGCGAGAAGGTCCAGTACACGCTCCGACCAGACGAGCAGCGCCGCCCGCACGGGCGAACGCAGCAGGCGTGCCACCTCCGCCATGCGGAACAGCTCGCCGAGCTTGAACGGGATCAGGAGGCTTGCGCCCGCCGCGATGAAGTGCGCGCCGAATGTCTCCCGCAGACCCACCCGGTCATCGTGGATCATCACCACGAGCCGCAGCGCCCGCAGCAGGTGCGCCACCAGGTACAGGGCGCACGCGCCCAGGATCGGCGTCCAGTTCGACGCTATCAGTGCGCCCGCATCGATTCCCCGCAGCGAGGTCAGCGAGTGGGCGGCTTGCACAACAATCGCCGCGCCTGCCAGCAGGAACGCCGCCAGGGAGATAAGCGCAGTGCGGTGCATCATCGGGCCACCCCCTGCGTGTGGGCCTTTGCTTCAGCGACCTCATCACGCGTGGCCAAGGCCTCGTACTCACCGGGGGTCCCGACGATGATGGTCTGGTGCCCTGTGTGGCTGGTGTTGATGAGGATCCGGCGTCCAGCGCGCAGCATCGCCCGGTACACGTCGCTGATGTAGAACTCCTTCGCGTAGTCCACGCCCGCCGACCACGCGCGGTAGTCCGTGGCCGATCGGAAGCCGTAGAGCCCGGTCGTCGCGTGGCGTGAGATAACCACCTTCTCCCGGATATTGACCGCGACTTCGGGATGGGCGTGGTCTGTGGCGACGTAGGAGTATTGCGGCCGGTCGCTGTCGAAGCAGTCAATGTACCCGTCTGTGCCGCCTTCAAGTTCCGCTGTGATGGAGCGGTAGTCTCGCCCGATCAGGATCGTGTCGATGTTGTGGAACAGCACCGGGTGCGACAGTTCCGCAAGGCCCCATGCTTGCTCCAGTGCATCCACCCCGAGGGCCGCGGTGTGGGCCTGGCCGCGGGTGTCCGGAACCCAGTTGACGTGTACCGAGGACGCGCCGAGCCCCACCCGACTGAGCACAGAGTCCACCGATCCGGCAAAGGCCCGATCGCGCTCGTTCGCGATCAGCATCACGTGGCGGAAGACGCCGCGTCCGCCCTTGGAGTGCACCATCTCACCGATGACGTGCTCCAGCGTCGTTTTGCCCCTGAACGGGAGCAGGAACTTGGGCAAAGCGTACCCAGCGTCCCTGAAACGTTGGTACAAGCCCGCCATGCAGAAGACAAGGTTCATGCCCGGGGCAGTATATTCTGAGAGCCGCGTGGCCCCCTATGACCTTCTCCAGCGTTTCTCGCGCGTCGCGAGGTTTGCCGTCGTGTCGGGGCTGGGCCTCGCTCTGGACTTCTGCCTGTCGGTTGCCCTGCGGGAGCTGGGTGTTCCGGCGTTTTTCGCGAACCTGACCGGTGCCGCGTGCGCGGTCACGTTCGTGTTTTTCGCGTCCGTCCGATCAGTCTTCCAGGCCCAGCCCACCCCGGCGCAGCGGGCGCGCAAGTATGCCGCGTACATGGTGTGGCAGGCCCTTGCGGTGCCGGTGGCGTCGCTTGCGATTGCCTGGCTGACGCCGTGGGGGACTGAAGTAGCCCGTTGGCTGGCCTCGTACGGCGGGGACGCTGCTCAACGGCTGGGCGACCGCCCGGGTGCCGGATTCCTCGTTGCCAAGTGCGCGTGCACACCCGTGACGTTCTATGCGAACTTCCTGTTCATGGGGTGGTTGCTCACTGGCAAGGTGAGGTGGCGTTAGTGGCGGAAGGTGATGCGCGCCTTCGACAGGTCGTAGGGGCTGATTTCCACCGTGACCTTGTCCCCGGGGAGCACGCGGATGTAGTTCTGGCGCATCTTGCCCGAGAGGTACGCCAGCACCTCGGTCTTCTGCTCGTTGGGGAGCTGGACCTTGAACATGGCGTTGGGGAG
>CALLYM010000222.1 GCA_937858155.1 uncultured Phycisphaerales bacterium
GCTGGGAGCGCCTCGTCGACTACGGGACAGTCGCGTTCGCGCTGCTCGACGAATACGACGCGTTCGTGTCGCGCTCGGTCGCGGACGTCGTGCCCGAACGTGTGGCGCCGGCGGAGCGTCGTGCCTATTTCGAAGCGCTCGTCCGCTCGCGGCCCGGATATGGGTGGCTCTTCCCCGGCTATCCACCGCCCGCCAAGCGGGGCTCCACGGAGGATGCGACGGGTGAGCTCGTCGTGCGCGTGATCGCGCTCGCGCGCGCCGTGGGCGACTCCGATCGCGAGCTCGCGACGGACGTGCGCGCGTGGCTCGTCGACCGGCTTCGCGACGTGCAGAGCGCCGCCGCCGTGAGAGAGCGAAGGGGGACACCGCGCGGTCGCACCGACGAGCTCTACGGCAAGTGGCTCGCGTCGGCGATCCCGAGCTTGTCGGCGTCGCAGAAGGAAGCGCTCGTGCGCGTGGTGTTCGAGCCGAGCGTGTGCTTCGAGACCTTCGGCGACCCCGCCCATCCGGCGGTGCTGATGGTCATGGGGTTCGTGCAGGTGCCGCTGGTCCACTTGAACCAGACGTCCGCGCCGATGGTGCTGTCGTTGCTGGCGGTGCACTCGTTGGGGCCGGTGCTGGTGGCGTTGACGTTGGTGAAGGCGTACTGCCCGCCCGCGACCTGGAGCGCATTGGCGCAGGTATCGTTGAAGGGCGCGCCGCCGCCGCCGCCACCAGAGCCTGGCACAAGTGCCGTGGCGTTCATGGTGGAGGGGCTTGCCGCGCCGAAGATGTTCATGGTGACGGCACCGGTGGTGGGGGCCGCGTTGGCGACGAAGGAGAAGTTATAGATGGTGTCCCAGCGGATGACGTTCTCGCGGTTGTCCTGGGCTTGGTCGTTCGCGTAGTTCCAGGCAACGCTTCCGGCGGACGCGGTGAGGCCCCAGTCGGTGCCAACCTGGATTTCGCCGCTGTGATAGGGGACATCGTGGAAGTAGTAAAGGCTGGTGGTGGTCGCGCCGGTCAGCGGTACGCTGAAGCCACTGCAGCCGCGGTTGGAGTTGTGGTTGTAGACAGCGTATTCATAGCGGTAGGAGCCTCCGCCCAAGTCGATGGCCTTGCTGCCGACCCAGAAACGGCCGTCACTGGGGACGTCGACGGGGGTAAGGACGACTGTGGGATCAGCGACGCCCGTACCGCCGGAAACGCCGCCGCCATACTGCTGCCAAGCTTTGATTGCTGGGTCTTGGCGGTGGGTGGAGTCGGCGAGGCTAATGGCGAAGTTGCCACCAGCGCCGTTCGCGATATTGATGCGGCGGAAGGATTGGCTGTTGTTGACATTCCCAGCCAGCACGTCCTCGGGCTGGATGTAGGTGCTGGAGACGAAGTAGAGAGCAGTGGTGCTGGTGATGTCGCTCTGGAGAACCTGGAGGCGCGCTTTGAGCGTCGCGTCACCCACGTTGGTGCCGATGAGCGCCGGGTTGGTAGGAGTCGGGGCGGTTTCACCTGGGAAGTAGCCCGTCGCCGGGTTCACCACGTGCTTGGGACCAAGGCCCCCCTGCGAACCGTTGAGCCCCGAGCCATACGGGTCTGAGCAACCCGGGTAGAGCGCGTCGCACGAGCCGCCCGGCGTGCAGGATGAGCAGACAGTGCCCTGGAGGGCACAGAAGCCGTGCTTGAGCCACGCTTGTCCAAGTTGTTCAAAGCGCCCGTTGACGAGGCGGTACATGTTCTGGCTGATGACCGGGTATTGATTTGAGGTGCCTTCATCGATCCATGTCAGAGGTTGGCTGCCAAGGTTGCAGGACGTGGTGCCGACGGAATAGGCGTGGATGCCGCCAATGGCGCCGCCGGTCGTGTAATTCGACACGTCCATGAGATCGCCGACAATGACGTCGGGCTGGGCGTTCGCGACAGCCGCACACCCCGCGGCGAGGAGCATCGCCACGCACACACTGCTCTTGACTTTCAACATGCCTTTGATCCTTCTCTTTTTCGGACAACCCGGAGCCTGTTGGCTCCCCGAACCACACACGCACGCGTCCCCCCGGACACCAACCCAATAGACAACCTACGCGGCCCGGGACTTGGCTGCAACTAGTGTAAACCAAAACCGGACATGTGCAAGCGGAATGGTCAAAAAGTCAGGTGTGCGGCCTGTTTACTTCGCCCGAAGGGAAGTCCACGAATGGAAGTCGATTGGCAGACGGTCGGATAAACACGCTGGGCGCTATCGGGACCCTTTCCTTCGAGGTCCGCCTGGACGTGGGGTTCCGCGTTGTTCCGAGCGCCCTGGCGGCGTCGGAACTCGCTCTTTCTTGCAAATGAACAGGTAATTGAACCCTCGGAGGAAGAAGTTCCCCTCTTCCGCCGCCTTACGCCAGTTGCCACGCTCAAGTTTCTGGTTGTGCCTGGTGACGGCGATGACGTCCACAGGCGTCAGGAAGCCGCCCAGGATGTTGAGGAGGTGGAACCCTATGGGAGAAAACTCGCCGCCCGGTTTGCCTGGCCGCTTTCGGAAGGAATCGCTGACGTACAGCGCCATGAATCGCTGGTCCCTGAGCACGCGGTGAATCTCTCCGATGACCTGCGCCATCGCGTCGTAATACGCATCCCCCTTGTCCTCGCCATGAGTGGGGAGCTTGCCGATGCATCTTGGGTCGTCGGAGTAATTCACATGAGTGGAGTAGGGCGGATCAACGAATGCGAAGTCGATGCTCGACGATGGCAGCGGGATACGTCGAGCATCGGCCTGCGTGACTTCCGAGCGGGCGGGGGCGAGGTCAAAGCCAATCCCCACGCGTCCAAGGTCCGCGCAAACATCCAGCGTGGTGCCACTCCCACACATGGGGTCGAGCACCTTCTCGCCCACGCTGGTGTACCGCATGAGGCACTGCCAGATCACCCACGAAGGCGTCGCGCCCACATAGTCCTTGCTCCCTTGAGTTGATGCAAAGCGCTGACTGCGGTGTACTTCACCCCGCTCATCTACCCATGTGTCGTAGTGCTGGCTGGGATATTCCCAGAGCGTGGTGGTAAACACCCTCAGCGGCGGTCGAGATCCTGGGGAAACACGGAGCGCTCCAGTGCGCGACCGAATTGGACGGGACGGCCGAGTCACAGCAGTTGCTCCTGCACGAGGCGCGTAACGGCGTCCTTTGCCTCTTCAAGCGTGAGTACGACCTTCGCGCCGGCTGCGCGGACGTGTCCGCCGCCGCCCAACTGCCCCGCCACGTGGTTGACATCCACCGGGCCGGGCTTGCTCCGGAGGCTGATCTTGACGATGCGAGACCCAGGCTGATCCCCTGGCACTTCCATGAGCACGCCCGACACCTGCACCGACGGGATCGCCTGCGTGAAGTCGGTAATGCCGCCGGTTTCGCCCGGGAGAGCCCCCGAATCCCTAAGGTCATTTAGGGACAGGGTCATGAGCGCAAGGCGATCCCCGAGCCGGAGATCCAGCGATGCGAGGGCTCGGGAAATCAAACGGAGGCGGCCTGGCGTTTCGTTCTGCTCGATGCACTGATAAAGGCGCACGTGGTTCGCGCCGGCTTCCAGCAACTGCCCGGCAAGTTCCATTACCCCGCGCGATACGTTGCTATGACGGAACCAACCGGTATCGGTGGCAAGGCCCAGGTACAACGCCTCGGCGACATCGGCGGGCAGGGCAGCGGGTGAGGAGGCGTCGAGGATCGCCAGGCACAAACTCGCCACGGGCTGACATGCCGCTGCCGCGTGGGTCTCGATGACTCGACGCGCCGCCACCTCTGGGTTTCCTTGCACGTGATGGTCGATCAGGCTGGTGATTGCCGTTCGCGAAGACAGCCATTCCTTCATGGGCTCCAACTGTGTCCAGCTTCCCGTGTCCACAACGACGACCGCATCAGCCCGCACCCCTGCGGGCAATGACGTGTTCTCGTATACGCGATAGGAGGAATCCCCGGCTATTGCGCGCAGCCAGCCGGGGATCGGTCCAAAGTAGTGGGCGTCCGCCCCCACCCCCGCGTGCTTGAGCGAGCGTATTACCGCGAGCGAGGAGCCCACCGCGTCCCCATCCGGCTTTGTGTGCGTCAGCACCACGACACTCCGGGCGGCGCGGAGCGATTGTGCTACGTCTTCAACCCGGCTGTTCGACGTCCATGCTGTCGCTACGTCCACGCGGGCTCCTTCCGTTCCAGCACTGTGCGGATGCGGGCAATGTCCCGCCCAATCTGTTCCTTCAGCGCATCAAGTGATGCAAACCGTAGTTCATCCCGGACGAAGGAGTGCAGGTGCAGTGAGAGATTCCAGCCGTATTCGGGAAAGCGGCTGGTGGCGTCACCCACTTCTCCTTGCTCTTTGATCAGGTGGGCCTCCACGCGCCGCGCGGAGCCGTTCACGGTGGGGCGGGTCCCGATGTTCACCGCCGCAAGCCTGCGAGTGCCGTCGGGAAGCGTCGCTCGCGCGGCGTACACGCCGTTCGCTGGGAGCATGACTTCGATGCGCGAAAGGTTGGCGGTGGGCACGCCGATGGTGCGGCCGAGCGTCGGCAAGATGGATTGCAGCGCGGTGTTGCCAGCCCCGGTGATGAGCATCACGAGAAAGAGCAGCGTGAAATCACGGTTGTTTTCGCGCGGGGCCGTCATTCGCGTGTCCAGTCATAGCCGCGCCCGACCTGGGCGACCTCACGCGTTCGGTGCCGCGCGGCTGGCACCAGGCGCGCGTGTTCGCGCGCCTGTCGCTCGAGCAGCGGCGCGACCTGCTGGACCTGTTCAGCGAGAGCGCGGCCGACTTCCTGGGCGGCTGGTTCGCCCACCTCTAATGTAAGTGTCTCCGTAGCGGGCGTTTATACCTTCCGCTGGACAATTTCCAATGCCCCTTGTACTGCTTCGACGGATGACGTGGTGGTTACGTTTAGCCCCGGCCCGACGGCATCCAATGCCGGAGGCGACGCGAGCGTATGCGGCACCAGCGCCAACCTCGCAGGGAACGCGCCAAGCATCGGCACTGGTACTTGGACCTTGGTGAGCGGCCCGGGTACGGCCAATTTTGGAGTCGCTGGTTCGCCC
>CALLYM010000223.1 GCA_937858155.1 uncultured Phycisphaerales bacterium
AGCAAGCTGGGGGCCGCTGCTGGCGGCCAGCCTTCCGAAGGGCCAACTGGCGGCCTTTCCGGAATCGGGCCACGGCACCTTCATCTTCTCGCAGTGCTCGCGCGACATCATCGCCGCCTTCCTGGATAACCCCGGCGCGAAAGTGAATACCGCCTGCACCGCAACGCTGACGCCCGCCTTCATGCTGCCCGACGGCACCTGGTCGAAGTAACCCGCAGCCATCACACCACGGAGAGCATTCATGCCGTTCGCATCCTCACCGAAGTTCATGATCGCATCACTTCTGACAGTGATTGCGCTGCTCTGCCTGCCTCTCGCGGCTGCGGCGAAGGACCTCCCGGCCTACACGTCAACGGCGGGCATGCTGCCGGTTGGCGCTGATCCGGAACGCCCCGATGCGGAATTCTTCCACATCGCCTATATCGCCAAGGATGCCGATCCGAAGACACGGCCCGTGACCTTCGTCTTCAACGGAGGGCCGGGTGCGGCCAGCATCTTCCTGCATCTGGCGGCGATCGGCCCCAAGACCATCGCGACCGCGGGCGACGGCAGCTTCCCGTCCGTGCCGGCCCGACTAGAAACAAATCCGGACAGCTGGATCGCCTTCACCGATCTCGTCTTCATCGATCCCATGGGCACGGGCTACAGCCGCATGCTGCCGGGCCCGGATGGCGCACCGCGCGACCCTGCCCCCTACTACGGCACCGACAACGACCTGCAATCCATCGCCCGCTTCATCAGCATATGGGCTTCGGCATTCTCGATCTTTACCTTGAAGATCCCCTTCGCGCCTTGCAGGCGCGGATAATAATTCGGATCGACCATTTTTTCCTTGGTGGCGATTCGCGCGATGATGTCTGATTCGGCAAGATCATCGATCTGCTCCTTGGCAATCAGTTTCCAGTCCGCCTGGCCGGCATGGGTCGCGGCATTGAGAGCCTTGATCGCGCTGTCCGGGGAATCCTTGGCAAGGCCCACCTTGAAGATGTGCTTGGTGAGGCCGACTTCACCGCCCCATTTCGACAACCCCTGGCTGCGCGCGACATAGGGACGCAGGATCACCAGCAGGCGCCCGTCCCCCAGCTCGCGCGGCTTGAGGAACTCTCGGGCAAGGACAGCGCCGCGGGCTGGCGCGGACGGGCGCGTGCGTGGAAGACCGGCCTACGCGAACCTACGCGCATGGTGGTGGGGGCGTCGAGCATCCTGCTTGGGTATCACGTGGCGGCGTGGGCGATGCCCGTGCGCTGGCAGCCGCTCTCGGTGCCGCTGGAGCGGTGGTGGATTGTCGCGCTGGTGGTGGTCGTGGGCGTGGGCGGCAGTGTGTGGATGGACCGGTGGCAGGGGAGGGAGGGGAGCTGAGCGGCGAGCGAGCAAGCGAACGCGGGAGGGAAGTAGAAGGGCCGATCGCGGAGGAGCGGAGAGGGGCGGAGGGACGCGGAGAAGAGGAAGAGGGATGGACCGCGGAGGACGCGGAGGGACACGGAGGAGAGGAAGAAGGCGGGAACGCAGAGGAAGGCGGAGAAGAAATAGAGGGGACTGGAGAGTGGGGAGTGGATGACGGATCGGGTGAAGAGGGGGTGAGTGAAGAGTGGTGAGAGGAAGAAGGAACAGGAGTGGGTGTCGGGGATGTTGTGGGAGGTTTGGAGGTGGGCTGCGCGGACGGAGCCCACCCCCCTCCCCCTCCCACGGGGAGGGGGGGAAGACGGAGGGCGCGGAGGAGGGTGGTTGCGGCGCGGCGTTGTTCGATGGGGTCTTCGGAGACTTCGACGAGCTCGCGGAGGTAGTTGAGCGCGATCATGCGCTGGGTGGATTCGCGGAGTTTGTGGAAGTAAGCGATGTACCGCGCGATGTCAGGGCGGGCGAGGAAGGCGATGGCGTTCGTGAATGTCAGGCCCGACTTGTTGGCGAAGGCGGGCAAGTGCGTATTCACCTCGGTGAGGTAGATGGTGAGGAGCTTGTCGTCGGCGGGGTCGAGGGGCGGGAGCGGATCGGGGCTTGCAGCGGTCGTTGTGGGCACTTGAGTTTCCCCCTTGCGGTACGGTTGTGTGACGTGCGTGTGTACGACCATACCGCACGCGGCGGGTTGTGCAAGTGGTTGGCGCCCGATGTACCGCATTTGTGCGCACAAACGCGGTACATCGAGTCGAAGTATCGAGAAGAACAAAGGTACACGCAGGTGCGGTATCGGGTGCCCCGGTGGTCTCGGGCGCAGGAAGGCCAGTCGCCAGGGAAACCTGAGCGGTATCGATAGCTCAGAGCGGGATCCTGGAAGGCGTTAGGGCGAGACTGCGAGGGCACGTGCACATCGAGGTCCCCTGTCGCACGAAGGTTGTGCTGGAGCGTCCGCTTTACCGCGGGCCGGTCGCGATGAAGCGGAGGGACGCATCTGTCAGGACGCCGCTCTGGTTGCGGGCGTACAGCGTGCAGCCTGCGGCCGATTCGTTCGCGACAGACACTCCGATGAGCCCCGTGGAATTTGAGCCCGAGCACGCGATGACCGTGGGCAACGCCGCGAACGCGCTTGTGTACGTGATCGTGTAGGTGCCGGTGACCGGGTGGGAGGAGGTCCAGCCCGTGCCGCCGATGGAAGTGCCGGCGGTTGAGACGTTGCCGCGCAGGGTGCGGAGGTTTTCGTCCGCGCTGACGGCGAAGTACTGCCCGCTGGTGCCGAGGCGGACGTCGCCCCGGACATCGAGTCGGGCGAGGGGGCCGCTGGTTCCGATACCAACGTTCCCGGCGAAGGGGTTGAGCACAATGTCGCCTGCGGGCCTGGCGTTGACGATTGAGAAGTCGGGATCTCCGGGGGAGCCGTACCCAGCCCAGGCGCGCTCGGCGTTGCTCGCGTCGCGGAAGCTGATGTACCCGGCCTGGTCGGAGGTGGAATCGGTATCCTGAAGTGCGAGCGTGGGGGAGGGGTTTGCAATATGCACCGAGTGGGTGGGTGCGGCGGTGCCGATACCGACCCTGCCCGCGTTGTCCACGGTCACGGCGTTCACGCCCGAGCCGTTGGCGGGGGTGAGCGATGTCGCCTGGTTCGCGTAGGTCGCGGTGGGCGCCGCGGTCACGGGGGTGCGGGGTGAGAGCGTGCTATATCCGGCGGTGTTGGTGCAGTCCTGGGCTGAGTCCTGGCGGACATCCACTTCAAGGAATCGCTGGCCTGTTGACGTGAATGACGCGCCGAGGTCGATGGTGGCTGTGAACTTGCCGTTCACGACCTGGACGTTGTCAGCGCACACGGTGGCGCCCACCTGCACGCCGGCGGTCGCGGCGGAGTAGAGCCTGAACCTCATGTCGTGCAGGCCGTTGGCGGGCGTGCCGTTCTGCGTCAGCTCGCCCTGGTACGTGAACGCGGTGGGCTGGGCGAGGGCGTGGCCGGCGAGGACGAGGGACGCGGCGATGGAAGCGTGGAGCGTGCGCATGGGGGTCTCCTGAAAAAGTGCGCGTTTACTGGCAGGGGCCGCCGGAGAAGACGCTGAGGAGCGCGTCGATATCGGCGGTGTCCGGGAACAGGGAGTCGTTGTTGAAGTCGATGTCGGAGCAGGTGCCGGTGGAGCAGGGCCCTCCGCTGAAGACGCTCAGGAAGTCGTCGATGTCGGCGGTGTCCGGGTAGAGGCCGTCCTGATTGAAGTCGATGGCATCACAGCCGACGCCCCCACCACCGACGAGGTAGCCGCTGGAAATCGAGAACGATGCGCTGGTGATGGTGGCGGCGACGCTCTGCCCGACTGCTGAGGTCATGGAGAACGTGCCGCCATGAGAGGTGTTTCCGGGGGCGATGGCCTGCCACTGGATGGAAAAGGACTGCGCGTGTGCGGCGGGCACCGCGGCCACAGCGAGTGCGGTGCAGCAGAACAGGCGGGCTTGTGCGTGCGTCGCGGTTTGGGTCGGGGGGCGGGTCATGGTGACCTCCCGGGTGTTGAGTGCGGGTGGAGGCGTTACGGGTCTCCAAGCACAAAGCGCGGACGGTGAGCTTGCGGACCCGGGATTTACAAGATTCCCGCGGACGGGACGTGATTGGTCGGGCGGTGCTACTTGCCGAGGGATTCGCGCAGGTCGTCCGCTTTTCTCTGCCATTCCGAGGCGAGTTCGCGTTTGCCGGTGCCGGGCTCGAGCTTGTCCCACGCGAGGTATGCCTCGGCGGCGGCGGCGGCGGCGTTGAGGGCGCGCGTGGTGCTGATCCACTGACGGTCGCTCAGGGCCAGGGTGCGTGCGGCGTCGAAGCTCCCGGTGAGGAGGCGGTCTGCTTCTCGGAGGCGGGCGAGGTCTGGTGTTTGGAGTGCTCTATCACGCACGATGATCGCGCGGCCGAGCTCTGCCTCTGCGAGGGGCACGCCGGGGTTGGGATCGGGGCCGGTGTTCCGGCGGATTTTCACGCAGTCGCGCAGGAGTTCTTCGGCCTCGGCCGCGGACTCGGGGGATGCAAGCTCCATGAGGACACTGGCGAGCATGGATTCAGCGCCGGCGGTTTGCAGTGGTTTGGACGATGCTCTGCACGCTGAGAGGTACTCCCTGCATGCGACGGCGGATTCCTGCGCGCGTCCTGCCTCCTGCAGGTAGCTTGCGAGCATCTGGAGGGCCTGGAGCGCCTTGGGAGCGTCCGCGGGGACGACCGCGCGGTACATCGCGACCGACCTTTTCATTTCATCGATGGCGTCGGCGAGTCGGCCCGTGGCCTTGAGCTGGGAGGCGAGCATCATCCGGCTGTGCGCTTCGTCGAAGGAGCCTTCGGGTGTGCGCTTGTGGAAGAGCGTCAGGGCCTCTCGCGTGTACTGCGCGGCCTCGTCGTAGCGCCCCATTTGCCCGAGGATTGAGCCGAGGTTGCTGATGACCGTGATGGCGTCGAGCGGGTCTTTGCTGGTCAGGCGGCGGTGCTGGGCGAGTGCCTGCTGGGTCGCGTCCAGCGCGTGCTCATAATCGTGCTGGTAGTAGTAAGCGGTGCCAAGGTTCTGCAGGCTGAGCGCGATCTGCGGGTGCGGGTCGGGGTAGATACGGCGGGCGGTTTCGACCGCGGCCTGCATATCCCGGAGTGCATCTGCCGGGTCCAGCATGCTGAGCAGGTTGGCGCGTTCGTTGAGGGCGTCGACCAAGAGGGGGGAGTCGTGGTACTTGGGGTTCTGGAGGATGGACTTGGCTTCGTCCAGGGCTTGCTTCGCGTCGTTATCCCGCCCGCGCCACGAGAGGGCGTCGCCGAGCCCGGAGAGGCACTTTGCGAGCAGTTCATCGTCCGGCGGCGATACCGCGCGGGCGGCGGCCACCGCGCGCTCGCGGAGCGCGACCGCTTCGTCAAGGTTGGAGCGGTCGGTCGCGATGGACCCGAGCTGCGACAGGGCCTGCGCCAGGAGCGTCTGGTCGGCGGGGTGCACCGCCTCAACCTGCGACAGGACTTCGCGGAAGGATGCCTCGGCGTCGTCCATGCGGTCTAGGCCGAAGTAGACTTCACCCTCGAGGAATGCTGCGCGGAGGTGATGTGGCGCAGGGATGTTCGCGGCATCGCGCACGGGTTTCAGTACGCGCAGGGCGTCGTCGTAGCGGGCGATGCTCTTGTACACGTCCGCGATGACGAGGCGCAGCTCGCGCTCGGCGTCCGGGTTTGCGTGGAGTTCGTTCCGGTCGATGCGGGCGCGAGCATTGTCCATGAGGTCGCCGAGCAGGGCGGTATCCCGCCCGCGTGCGACTTCTGGTGAGACGGCCGCGAACGTCTGGGCGAGGAAGTCGCGGACGGTGCCGGCCTGATCGCGCTCGAGCTGGGCTGCATGCTGCGCCTTCTTTGCGCCGATGAGTCCCCACCCTGTCCCCGCGGCGCCGAGGAGGAGCGCCGCGCCCACGAGCGTGCACGCGGTGGCGAGCGCCTTGTTGCGGGTGACAAACTTGCGCGCGCGGTACGCGGTGCTTGGCGGGACCGCGCTGACCTCGCGGCCCTCCAGGTAGGCGGCGACGTCGGCGCACAACGCGTCGGCGGTGTGGTACCTGCGGCGCCGGTCCTTCTCGAGGCACTTCATCACTATCCAATCGAGGTCGCCTCGGAGCAGGCCGGGGAGTCGGTCGGGCTCGACGCGGCGCTGAGAAGCGATAGTCGGGAGGGTGTCCCGCTGCGACGACACCCTTGTGCTGGGCCTGGGCGGGTCAACCTCGCGGATGACGCGCTGTACTTCGGCGTAGCCTTTTTCGCGGAGCTCCTTGTCGCTGAAGGGCGTGGTGCCGGTCGTGAGCTCGTAGAGCAGCACGCCCAGGGAGTACACGTCGCTGCGGGTATCGATGTCCAACCCGCTCATTTCGGCCTGCTCGGGGCTCATGTACGCGGGCGTGCCGACGAACTGGCGGAGCTCTGTGAAGAGCGTCTTTTCCGTGAGGCGGGCGCTGGTGGCTTTGGCGATGCCGAAGTCGATCACCTTGGGCACGGGCTCGCCGTCGTGGAGGGTCACAAGGATGTTCCCGGGCTTGATGTCGCGGTGGATGATGCCCTTCTGGTGGGCGTGCTGCACGGCGTGGCACACAGTCACGAGGAGGCCCAGGCGTTCGGTCAGCGAAAGACGCTGTGAATCGCAGAAGGTTGTGATCGGTACGCCACGGACAAGCTCCATAACGAAGAAGGGGCGGCCCGCGTCTGTTGCGCCGGCGTCAAAGACGCGGGCGATGTTGGGGTGGTCCATCATCGCGAGGGCCTGACGCTCCTGCTCGAAGCGGGCGACGACTTGCCTTGTGTCCATCCCGGCCTTGATGACCTTGAGGGCGACCATCCGGCGGACGGGCTCGCGCTGTTCGGCCATGAAGACTTCACCGAAGCCGCCCTCGCCCAGCAGTTCGAGCAGCTTGTAGCGCCCGGCGATCATCGCGCCCACCCCCTCGGCGGAGACGGGCGCGTCCAGCGTCTTGGCCGTGGACGCAAACGTGGGCGTGCCCATGAAGGCGCCGGCGCCGCCGTGCACGCGGAGCAGGTCCAGCACCTCGCGGTGGAGGGCTTCGTCGCCGGTGCACAGCCTGCGGGCGAGCTCGGCGCGTTCCCCGGGGGCGGCCTCGATCACCTCTACGAACACGTCTTTGGCCGACCGTACCACCATGGCGAATCCTTATCCCGGGGGCCCGGCGTGGAGCTCGCGCAGAAGCCACGCGCGGGCGTACTCCCAGTCGCGTTTCACCATGCGTTCGGTCGCGCCCGTGGCGTTGGCCACGTCCGCCACTGTCAGCCCGGCGAAGAACCGCAGGCGGACGACGCCTGCTGCGCGGGGGTCATGCTCCTCCAGGCGCAGAATGGCGCGGTCAAGACCCTCGATTTCTTCGGGGCTTGCGCGTGTGGCGAGGTC
>CALLYM010000224.1 GCA_937858155.1 uncultured Phycisphaerales bacterium
AGTGGCGGAAGAACGACACCTGGGGGGCGTTCGCGGACGGAACGTACGCTTCGTCGCCTGTACCGGGGCCCACCCGCGGGCGCTGGCCCTTCTCCTCGTCGTACATGACGCCCACCTGCATGATCGGGCCGGACGGCGGGCCAGGGTCGATCCAGCAGGCCGGCTCGCACATGGGCTGGTGGCCTCCCACCGGCGCCAACATACTCGGCAAACGGAAGCTCGCCGACGTGTCCTTCCCCGGCCAGAAGGTGCAGATGTACGACAGCATGGCCCGGCACATGAGCAAACGCTGGTACCCCTGGCTCTACACCGAGTCCCGCATCCCCCTGCTGATGTTCGATCAGTCGGTGTCGGTACGACGGACAGGGGACGGCAACGTGGGCTTTGACCCAAGCAACCCCACCAGCGGTGCGTACCAAGTCATGCACTACACACCCAGCGCGCCGCCCAACAACTGGGAAGCGCCAGCACGCGACGGCACGTACAACGCGGAGATGTACCTGGGGGCCTACTACCGATTCACGCGGGCGGGCCTGAAGGGCGTGGACTTTGGCGGCGGCGAAGTACGGTGGCGCGGCACCTGACCATCACTTGACCTTTGCCAGCCCCTTCTCGATGCAGGAAAAAACCCGCGGCCAGTGCTCATCCTTCATGGCCGGCAGCGGCGGTAGCAGCCGCACGTGCCATGGCCCGTGCCCGCAGTAGAACGTGATGACACCCTCGTCGAACATGGCCTTGCAGGCGTTCATGACCTTGGCTTTGTCGCCCCCGAACGGAGTGAACCGCATCATGCCGCCCAGGCCGCCCACGAGGCGTTCCCCCCCACCGCCCAGCGCGTCAACGGCCGGGAACCAGTCCGGGTGCCTGGCGATCAGTGCGGCGCACTGGGCGCGGAACAAGTCGTGCTGCCTGGAAAACGCGCCCGGCGTGCCGGCGTTCGTGATATTGCCCGAGTCGTAGCAACCGCCATCGCGCAGGCGCTCCAGCACACGTGTGCCGACGCGGAAGCTCGCCGTCTCTCCCGTGAAGGTCCCGCTCAGCAGGTTCGTCTTCGGGTTGAAGTCGCTCGTCCAGAGCGTCGCGCACGCCAGCGTCATCTTGCCCACGCAGAAGACATCCACGTAGTCGCCCAGGTCGAAGTACTCGTAGGCGAACATGCGGGGGAGGCGCCCGAACGTCTGTATCTCGTCGTCCCACACAGCGATCTTCCTCGCCCTGCAGAACTCCATGAGGGCCTTGATGTAGTCCCGGTCCCCCACGTTGAACCCGCCCTCGCCCTGGACCATCTCGAAAATGAAGCACGCGTGCGCCCCGGGATAACGGTCGGTGTACTCCTGCAGGCGCGCCAGCGCACTGTCGATGAACCGCGTGCGGCCCTGCGTGCCGGGCCCCATGCGCTCGGCCGCGGCCCCGTCCCAGAAGGGCATGTAGTCAACGTGGATGCCGTTGGGCAGCCCCTCGCGCCCCGCGTGACTGTCGCCGATCTGCGCCATGGTCGTGCTCCGACCCATGAAGCAGTCGCGGAACGCAATGACCCGCGGTGTAGGCGTGAAGTTCGCGAGGAGTTTGCCCGGGTCGTTGGCCGCTGCACCCTCGCAGTGCCGCTGGTACAGGCGGTGGAGGCAGACCTTGAGCGCATTCTCATTCGCCATCGCGCCGCTCGTCGCGATGTACGCGTGCTTGAGCCGCGACCCTTTCGCCGCCTCCTTCAGAAGCGTCTCACAGAACTGATACCCCTCAAAGTTGCTCGTGAGGTTGCCCTGCTTCACGACATCATCGACACCGCCCAGCACCGCCTGCTCGATGAGGTCCGCATCGCTGTGCCCGAAGAAGTTGACGCCGATGCCGCAGACCATGTCCCACTTGACGCTGCCGTCCGCGAGCTCGACCAGTGGACCATTGCCGATGCCACTCCCCAGGAACGGGTACAGCAACGGCTTGCCCCGGACGGCCGCCGCCCGGGCCATCAAGCCGTCGTACGACTCCTTGAGCGCGGCGAGCGGCGGGCGGGCGTCCGCGATCAGGGCGCTCTTCGCGCGGACCTCGCCTGTAATGGCCGCGGCCGCGGCGCGGATCGCCGGGCTCCCGTGCAGTTGCGCGCCCACCGTCGAGGGAAGCGTGGCCGATGGGGTAGAAGGGTTGCTCATGGCACGGACAGTCGTACTGGCGGCGAGGGAAGACATCCGATTCCTTTCGGTGGCTGGGTCGTGAATGGTATATCGGCACCGCCCGCGTTTACGCCATCACGACCCGAGAAAACACGGGAGCGCCCGCCCCCACGCGGGCAATGAAGCGGTATGTTGTTGCAAAGGAGATTCGCATGAATATGCGGCGATTGTCAGCGGGCGTGGCGGGGATCTGCCTCGCGGGTGCGGTAGGCTTTGGCGTACACGCCCTGGCCGTCCCGGAGCGGGCGTTCGCCGAGCCGCCCGCGCGGCCGCGGGCGGACCTGTCGCAGCTCAAGGGCATGAGGGTGATCCTGGTGATGAGGGACGACTGGATGAACGTGACGCCCAACCCAGGCGCAGCGCCCGTGGTGAACGCGCTGTACCAATCCAAGGCGAAGCTGTTCTGCCGGATCGACGACGTGCACGGGGATTGGGTGGAGGTCAGCACGCCACGCTCGGGTGACCTCCAGGCCAACCCGATCACCACCCGGGATATCTGGCTCATCCGCACCGAGGCGATCGTGGCGATCCAGACCGGCGAGGCGGACCGCTGATCCAAGTCATTCCACGCGCCCCGACCAGAAGTCTGCAGAGGTTTTCACCTCCTGCACCTCAAGTCGGACCAGGTCGCCCCATGCCTGCATCCACCCATCCAACGCCCCACGGGACGGAGACTCCATAAGTTGGTAACAGCACGAGCCGTCCGCCGTCATCCAGCTCGCGACGTACGACACGCCCGAGTCATGCGGGATCAACCTCCCCATCGCGCGGAACCGCTCCCCCACCGCCCGGAGAGCAGCGGCGACTTGTGCCTCACCGTCACCAAAGTGCTCCACCACCATGAACAGCATCCCCGCAGTACGCAGGCACGCGGCACGATGTTCTGGCCCGCCAATGATCCCGCATGAGCAGCGACCAGGCGAGTGCAGCGGCGTGGGCACGCGTGGACGAGTACATCGAGATGTCCTTGCACAAGAGCGAGGACACGTTCGCGCGCGCACTGAGGGATGCGCGCGCGGCGAGTGCGGCCGCAGGGCTGCCGAGCATCGCGGTGATGCCCAACCAGGGCAAGGCGCTGATGCTGCTGGCGCGGGCCTGCGACGCTCGCCACGTCCTGGAGGTCGGAACGCTGGGCGGGTACAGCACGCTCTGGCTGGCAAAGGGCGTCGGCCCCCAGGGACGGGTCGTCACTCTCGAGCTGGATGAGAAGCACGCGCGCGTCGCCCGTCAGAACTTCAAGGCGGCCGGGATGGACCACACCATTGAGCTGCTCCAAGGCCGCGCGTCTGAATCGCTCGCGGGGCTCGACCGGCAGGTCGCTTCCGGCACGCGCCCCGCATTTGACATGACATTTATCGACGCCGACAAACCGTCAACACCGGACTACCTGGGCTGGGCGGTGCGAGTCTCCCGCCCGGGAGCGATCATCGTGATCGACAACGTGGTCCGCGACGGCGAGGTGGCGAATTCCCACTCAACCGACCCAAACGTGCTGGGCATCCGCAGGACGATGGAACTGATCGCGGCCGACCCGCGACTCGAGGCCACGGCGATCCAGACCGTGGGTGAGAAGGGCTACGACGGCTTCCTGATGGCGGTGGTCGCACGGTGAGCGCAGGGCAGGCGATCACTTCACACCCGCCGCATCCCGGTACTTGTCGGCCTCGGCCTTGTTCGAGTGCTCGTCGTAATACTTCACGAGGATGCCCGCGGCCCGGATGGTGCCGTAGTGCTTCTCACCAACCTTGCTGCGCAGCCCCTGGTACGCATCGACCACCATGGGCAGCCCCTCCGCATCCTGGTTGTTGGCAATGAGCGCGCTGCCAAGGGAGAGGCGGAACATTTCGTGCTGGAAGTGTCCAGGCGCGTACACGCCGCCGTCGGGCCCGGAAATCTGCACGACGCGCCGCAGGATGGCAATCGCCTCGCTGACCTTGCCGCCCTTGCGCAGGTTCACGGCGTAGTTGTTCATGGGAATGAGCGAATCCTGGCTCTTCTCACCCGCGATGCTCAGCGCCACCTCGTACGACTCCTTTGCCGCGGCGGTGGCCTCGTCGTAACGCTTGAGGTCCGCGAGCGAGCCAGCAAGATTCCCCAGGGGCGGAACAATTTCCATGGTGAGCGCGCCCCTCCTGCGGTACGCCGCGACGGCCTCCTGGAACATCGGGATCGCAGCCTCGTCGTTACCCATGCGGTGGTACGCTGTGCCGAGGTTGTTGAGGACGATCAGGTAACTGACATGGTCCGGCCCGTACAACCGCAGCGCCCGCTCGCGCAGCGGCAGCATTTCCTTCATCGCCTCGTCGTGCCGACCAAGGTCAAGGAGCAGGAACGCGAGATTCGATCGGACAAGGATGGCGTTGGAAGAACCCGGATCGACCCGTTCACGCGTGGCGATGACCTGCCGCATGAGGCGTTCGGCCTCCGCGTACTCATTCACGCTTGTGCAGAGCTGCGCCTGGTTGTTGAGCAGCGTGAGGTACGCTTCCCCCTCCTCCGTGCCGGGTGGCGCCGCGGCCCTGCCAGCCTCAAAAGCGGCCTTGGAAGCCTCAAAGTCCCCGAGCCGCCGGAGGGAATAGCCCAGGTCGCTGTACGTCGAGACGAGGTCAATGCTCTGCGGGCCCTCCACCCGCTTCCGGTCCGTGGCGACTTCGCGCAGGATCGTCACCGCGTCGTTGTACCGTCCCTGAGACACCGCGAGCGAGCCCAGGTTTCCCCTGCTGGTGATGAGCGCAAGCTCATTCTCGCGCGTCCGCGGGAGCGACGACCGCACCTCTACCGCGCGCTCCAGGTGGGGCCGCGCCTTCTCCCCGGCGTCCATCTGCGTGTACACCGTACCGATCATGTCGTGGAGCGTTCCCAGGGTGACGGGGTCGGTGGCGTATGCCGTATCGAGCGATGGCCCGGCCTTGTCAAGAACATCCACCACCTTGGTACTTACTCCGTCGCCCCCCTTGTCGGGAGAGGCCGAGCTCAGGAGGTTCTGAAGGAAGTCCACCGTGGCCTGCGCACGCGCCGCCTGTTCACGCGCCTCGTCCCGCTGGTGCGAAGCATTGCGTGCGGACGAGACCGCGACCGCCGCCGCCGCCGACACCAGCCCCAGGGCGATCACACCCACGGCCGTGGCAACGCGGTAGCGGCGCGCCGTCCGTTGCAGCCCGCGCCATGTGCTCTCCCGGCGAGCCCGGATCGGTTCGCCCGCGAGGTGATGGCGGATATCGTCCGCAAAGTCGGCCGCGGACTGATACCGATGGGCGGGCTCCTTCTCCAACGCCTTCCCGAGGATGACCTCTACCTGCTCGTCCAGCCCCTCACGGAACCTGCGTGCGGGCGTCGGGGGCGCGGTGACGATATTGCTGAGCGCCGTGTGAAGCGCGCCCGTGACCTCGTATGGAAAGTGCCCCGTCAGCAGCTGGTAGAGCACCACGCCCAGCGAATAACAGTCGGTCCGGGTGTCCACGTCGTCGTGCTCGCCCCGCGCCTGCTCGGGGCTTGCCCACGGCAGCGAACCCAGAAACTGGCCGGTCGTTGTGAGCGTCACGTCCGGGCGTGAGCGGGCGACCTGCATCGGGTCGGCGTGATCGCTCCGCGACGCGGAAACCTCGTCGAACTTGGCGAGGCCAAAGTCCAGGACGCGGGGAGTCCCCTCGTCGTCCACGCGGACGTTGGAGGGCTTGAGGTCACGGTGGATGACGCCCCTCATGTGCGCGTGCTGCACCGCGTCGCAGACCTTGGCGAACACCTCAAGGGTGCGGCGCGCGTCGCGCCCGTGGCCAACCACCCACTCGTCGAGCGGGCGGCCCTCCGCGAACTCCATCACAAGGAACGCCCGGCTGTCCCGCGTGAGCCCACTGTCGTATACGCGGACAATGCCGGGGTGACGCAGCGACGCGGCAAGGTCCACCTCCCGCTCGAATCGCGCCCGGCCGCTCGACGAGTAATAGGCCGAATCCAGCAGCACCTTCACGGCGACCCGCCGGCGCGTCGACCGCTGCACCGCCTCGAACACGATGCCCTGGCCGCCGCGCTTGAGCTCGCGCACGACCTCGTAGCCGGGGATCTCGGGCGCCACAGAAGGCTCCGCGCGGGACCGCTTCAACTCGGCCAGGAGAAGATCATCGTCCTGGTACCAGGTGGAGGCCGACTTGGAAGTGTGTTCGCTCACGGGGCTCCCACAAAGACCGGCACGCTACCCCTCGTCCTGCACCTGCTGCTCGATGACCTGCGCAAGTCGCCGGGTCACGCGGGTCTTGATCTGGTAGAGTGCGTCCATCGAAATACCAAGGTCTTTCGCGACCACCGCGCCGTCCTCCCCCGCGACGGCGTAGCGGGTGAACGCGGCACGGTCCCGGCTCGAAAACTCCGCGTCGATGGTCTGCATCGCGCGGCGGAGGTGGTACCGGCGCCACTCCTGTTCCCACGTCGCGTCAACGGCCTCGTCGGATGCCGCGGCGTGCGTGAGCGCGTCCACTTCCGATAGTGCCTGTGCGGAGCCCTTCTGACCGGACTTGCGGAAAATCGCGTGGAGCGTCACGGTCTTCAGGTACGACCGAAACTTGCCCTTGGCGGGGTCATACTTGAATCCGGGCATCGCCTTCGCCAGCGAGAGGAGTACATCCTGCACAATGTCATCGCAGTCCGGGCCCACGACGCCACGGTTGCGGCAGAAACCGCGGATGAGCTCTCCATACCGGTCCACAAACTCGGACCATGCCGCGTCCGAGCCGCTGTTCAGGCTCTGCCCCAGCCGGGCAAGCAGGGACGCATGCGTGCCGGTCTGCGTGATCACGCCCAGAAGGTATCACAACCATTGGGGGGTGCCAACAAATCCCAAGCGAATTCATCCGGCGCGTGGCAGCCGCCGGAACCTATGGGACCGGTTTATCCGGGGAGTTGCCAGCGAAGTTCCACGAGGGACGACATCGGCGGGTGCTTCATGGTGACGCGGACGCCGCGGAAGTCCGAAGCCTTCCAGCCCATGCGCTCATACACGGACACCACCACCTCGTGGTAGCGGGGCACCGTGACGTGGGCAACCGCAGGAGGGTAGCCCGCGAGCTCCACGACAGGCTCCACGATCGGGAGAACACACCGGTGCTTCTGAGAGTGCGGATTCTCGGGGGAACCGTTGGGATATCCGAAAGTGACCACCTCAAGCCCGGGCATCGCGAGAGTCTTGTGCACGATGGCGTCGAGCACGAGATTCTCAGTGGGCAGCGTGATCGCCGAGGCAAACGCGGCCCGCTCGTCACCCGGGCGCTTGGCGTACGGCAGATTCGGGATGATGTGCCCGAAGTAGCAGTCAAACGCTCCAAGATTCCCCACCGGGCCCGAGGGCAGCACATAGTCGGCGATGCCCTCGTGCGTGGAGACCGAGAGGTTCGGCATGTTCTGCGAACAGAACCGACGCAGGATGCGGGGTGGCTGGCCGGGCTCCGGCGGTTCAAGCTCCGTCTTGCTGTCGTGGGTATAGCCCCGAGGAGTGCCGTCGTCGTTGTACCCCGAAAAGCGGAAGAGCGTCCAGGTGGCCTGGTTACGCAAGCGCCGAAACCCGCCGTACCCGCCGACGAGGACGCAATCGACATGACCCGGCTTTGTGGTGCTGGGTGCAACAAACCCGGTGGTGAGCTTGGCTTTCGCCTGCACGCCCCATAGGCCGGAAAGGCCCTCGTACGCAAGTTCGCGGCTGCGCTCCAGCGCGGACGAAGTGCCGAGCAGCCCCGCGCTGTCAAGCATGAGTTCAAGGTGCGCACGCTCACCCGCGTGCAGCGTCACGACCTCGTCAAACGCCCGCAGAGCCTGTATCACTCCCTGCACAGTCGCGATCGGCGCCCCCGCCTTGCGGAACGCCTCAATGGCAATCTCAAGCCCCGAATCCCCTGGGAGGTGCTGAAGGGTGGCGAAGGGATCCCCGGCGCTCAGCACCCGCGACATCTTCCACGTCAGGTTTCTATGGATGCCAAACTTTCTTGACACTTCCTGAGGCGCGTTTGGGTCAGCGCCAACCGCCGCATAAAGCTCAATGAGGGATCGCCGGACCTCCTGCAACGCACGACGGCAGTCCTCAACAAGAAGATCGGGTTGTGTTTGGATAATGCTCATCGCGGGAGCCTGCGCAAAGTCCATCGGACCATTCTAGCCGTTGCATTCAATACGCAAGTGAACCTGAAAGTTATTTGCGAAGATTTCTCTGGAGATATCCTTGCAAACTAAAGAATACTACGTTATCCTACTTCAAGCGGCGTACGCCGCGCAGGAATCACCGCAATTCACACCAGCAGAAAGGGACTCGAAATGGCATCGCAGCAGAATCGTCACGCGTGGGCACGGGCCGTGTGCGGCCTCGTGCTGGCCGGGATCGCAGGCAGCGCCATCGCACAACCCACCATTACGTCCCTTGGTTCGGGCGCGCCCGCGGGTGTGAGTGACCCGGTTTCCGGCACCTACTACATCAGCGGCTCCAACGGCCAGGCAGTCCTCTGGACACTGAACGGCTCCACACTCACGTACAACCTGATGGGCGGCAACGGCGGCGGCCGCATTTCCGCGAACGGTGTGAACTTCATTGGCACGGCCGTCCACAGCCCGCAGACGATTTCCGGCAACACGGCGACCGGTGTGTCTCCCGCCTTCAGCACGACTCCCACGCTGGTGCCCGCACTGCTCGCGGCCACCGAGTCCTACGGCCGAGTCTGGGACGGCGCGGCGTGGCAGAGCCTGGGCGGCATGCCCATCACGCCCTCGCTGATGGTGTACGGCTCAGGCTCCAGCGGCAGCAGCACCGGCACGTTCGTGAGCCCCAACAACATCTCTCCCAACGGCCGCTTCGTCTGCGGCCAGGGGTACATCTCAACATACAACACCACGGCCGGCACCGCGATTTCCGCCAACTCCTTCATGTGGCGTGCGTGGGTGAGGGACACGGTGACGAACACGACCACCGTGCTCCCCACGCCCTTCCGCACGTCCACAAACACCTACCGGCGTCGCACCGGCAACGCCTACGCCGTGAGCAACGACGGCCTCGTGGTGATGGGTGCGCAGGAGCACAACGTCGGCACGACCCCGACAGCAGACCCAGACGGCGGCCGCCCCGTCGTCTGGCGCTGGAACGCCGGCACAAGCCAGTATGACATGTCCTACCTCCCCAACGGCGTGAACGGCAGCGGATTCCCCTACACGATTTCGACCACACCGACCACGTACCAGATGAACAGCACGGGGACGATCATCGTCGGCACCGCTGTGGACAACGCGGGCGTGTCCTACATCGCCAAGTGGACATGGAACGCCGGCACCTCGACGTGGAACACCCCGGTGTCCCTCGGCACCAACCTGACCACCCCGGCCTCGTGGCTCCCGTCCGCCGTCACCACCTGCAACGTCCCTCCGATCATCTCTGTCACGGGCATGTCAGAGGACGGCAACACCGTCATCGGCTCCGCCCGCTACAGCACCTGCGGGTCCTTCATGACCGGCGGTTTCATCTGGACGAGCGCCTCAGGCCAGATGACAGACTGGTACGACTACCTGGTCGCACAGAACGCGGCCAACGTGTCGGAGTACTACGGCCCGATCGGTGATAACGGAAACCCCCTGCTGGGTTTGCCCAGGATCGGCACTCCCATCGCAATCTCGCCCAACGGCAACGCCATCGGCTGCAGCGTGCTCGGCCCCCAACTGATCGTCGGCGCTCCGCCCACCCTGGTGCAACTCACCGGTGGCCCTACCTGCGTGGCCCCTTCCATAACCCTGAACCCCACGTCGCCCACCACCTTCTCGGCGTGCTCCAGCAGCATCATCCTCAACGCCGGCGCGCTCGGCACCTCCCCACTGTCCTACCAGTGGTACAAGGACGGTTCACCCCTCGTGGACGGCACCAGCGCCAGCGGCTCCGTCATCACGGGCGCCACTACGTTCCAGATGCGCGTCAACCCGCCGCTGACACCCGCCGACGCGGGCTCGTACCAGTGCGTGGTCTCCAGCGAGTGCACAGCGACGACGGCCACCACCACCGCCGCCACCGTGCAGCTTGACCCCGCCTTCCCTATCCCAGCCAATGACACCTGCGCCAGCCCCGTGACAGTGATCCAAGGCACCAACGTGCTGGGCACGGGTGAGAGCCCCTGCGGCGCCTACATCACCGACGGGTCCGCCTCCTGCGCTCCAGGCGGCACCAGCAAGGCCGACCGGTGGTACCGCTTCACGCCGGTCTCCAGCGGGAACTTCCGCATTGATACCTGCGGCGGCAACTTCGACACCGTCGTCACCATCTATGACTCCTGCGGCGGCGCAGAACTCGCCTGCAACGATAACTATGTCACAGGCCCCACCACCAGCTGCACGAGCACCCGCAGCCGTGTCGCCTCCATGTTCATGACCGGCGGAGTGCCCTACCTCATCCGCGTCGGCGCCCCCACCGCGGCGTTCCTCAGCTCCACCAACCTCATCAACCTCACGATCGGCCCCGCCCCCGTGGCGGCGGCGAACGACAACTGCGCCAGCGCGGCGCCCGCCGTCCTCGGCGCCAACCCGTTCGACCTCACCGAGGCGAGCAACGACGGCGTCTCTTCCTGCAACTCGGCCCTCTCGCGTGACGTGTGGTTTACCTATACCCAGGACGCCTCGGGCAAGGTGAAGTTCAGCACCTGCGGCACAAGCTTGAACACGCTCATGAGCGTGTCCACCGGCTGCTTCGGCACCGAACTCGCCTGCAACGACAACTCCAACCTCACCGGCTGCACCAGCCAGGCGGTCATCGACAACTTCGACGTCATCGGCCACACCAGCTACCTCATCCGTGTCGCCGGCAACAGCACGACCGCGGTCGGCTCGGGCAACCTCACCATCTCTTCCATCGGCTGCGACGCGGTCGACTTCAACAACGACGGCCTCTTCCCCGACACCGCCGACATCGACGACTTCCTGCTCGTCTTCTCCGGCGGCACCTGCTCGACCGGCCTCTGCGGCGACATCGACTTCAACAACGACGGCCTCTTCCCCGACACGACCGACATCGACTCCCTGCTGAGCGTGTTCAGCGGCGGGCCGTGCATCTAAGAGCACACCCACACCTTCACTCCTCGCGGGGCGGGCACAGGCCTGCCCCGCTCTTTTTTTTTGCCCCGCCGACCGCCACTCGACGTAGCCTTGTGGGTGAACCAACGCCACGAGCAACTCGGAGCATCCGCGCGTGCCGACGCGTTGTTCCAGGCGATGTTCGGAAGCCATCCCACAGCCCTGGCCAGGGCCCCAGGCCGCATCAACATTATCGGGGAGCACATTGATTACAACGGCGGGTGCGTACTGCCCATGGCGATCGACCGCGACTGTGCGGCGGCCGCCGGCGTGAGCCCGGACGGAATGTGGCGAGTCACAACCGAACTGGACACGGACGCGACTTTCGAATTTACGCCGACCGACCTCCGGTGCGCCGTGGACGGCTCACTCCATAGAAACCTCCCACCGGGAAACTGGCGGCGATATGCGTTCGGCGTGCTCGCGAGCTTGGGAAATCAGTGTGGGTGGCACTCCGGTCAACCCGCCGCTCTGCAGCTTGCGATCGCCAGCGATGTGCCGGTGGGCGCAGGGCTGTCGTCCTCTGCGGCGCTCGAGGTCTCGATCGCGCGGGCCGTCTGTCAAGCATGGGGAGTGACGCCGACACCGGAACAGCTGGGAGAAGCCTGCCGAAGGGCAGAGCACGAGTTTGTCGGCGTGCCCTGCGGGATCATGGACCAGCTGGTGTGCGCCTCGGCCCGCCCCGGTTTCGCCTTGATGATCGATTGCCGGCGGCCCGTTCGCACGCGGCACATACCGATCCCGACGGACGCCCGGTTTGTCGTGGTCAATACAGGCGTCAGGCACGCGCTGGCAAGCGGGGAATACGCAGCCAGAACTCGAGCGACCCTGAGCGCAGCGCACAAGATGGGAGCCGCATGGCTGTGCGACGTGCAGGAAGCGGACCTTGCCCAGAACGCCGCGATGCTCACCGAAGAAGAAGCTCGCCTTGCCCGGCACTGCATCACCGAACATGCCCGCGTGCTCAAATCCATCAGCGCGATGGAACACAAGGACCTGAACGAACTTGGGCGCGCGATGTGGGAATCCCACGCGTCCCTGCGGGACAACTACCGGGTTAGCTGCCCGGAATCGGACAACGCCGTCGAAACATGCCGCAAAGCCGGGGCGCTCGGTGCGCGGATGACCGGCGGCGGCTTCGGCGGGTGCACCATCGCGCTGGTAGCCGACGACGCGGGCGTCGCAAGGCTGCACGAAGCGTGCAAGCACTTCGCGGGGGTCTTCGAGGTTCGATCCGCCGGAGCATGACAGGCACGTGCGGATTGATGCACGGCGTGCCGCCCGGACCTTATCCCACCTTCACCCGTTCATGCTGAAAAGGAGTATCGCAGCACGCTTCGCACAGCGCATGCACGGCGATACGCAGATCCTCGGCGGTAGTGAACGGCCCCATGCTCAGGCGGAGGGCCCCCCGCGCCCCGACGGCGTCCGGCAGCGTGCCCAGCGCCTTGTGCGCAAGCGGAGCGCAATGCAGGCCGGCCCGTGCCAGAATGCCAAAGTGCTCTTCAAGAATCGCCGCGAGTTCCGCGGGCGTCAAGGAGTCATGCACGAAGGAGAACGTGCCGACACGTTCGTCGACGCACGTGGGGCCGAGCAACCGCAGAGACGCCAGCGGGCCGGGACTTTCCGGGGCGTCGTGCATCCTGCAACCCGACGCGCGCAGCGCGTCCAGCATCTGCGTGATGAGCGTTGCTTCATGGGCGCGGAGCAACGCGTGCCCCCGTGCCGAAAGCCACCGCACCCCCTCCGCAAGCCCTGCCAACCCCACGGTGTTGTGGCTGCCGGCCTCGTAACGCTCCGGCATGGAATCCGGCTGCGCGTCGAGTTCGCTGATGCTGCCCGTGCCGCCCTCCCGCGTGGTCGCGAGCCGATCCTCAAATCCAGGGCGGATGAAGAGGCCGCCGGTGCCCTGAGGACCAAGCAAGCCCTTGTGCCCCGGGAACGCGAGCAGATCCGCGTCGCAATCACGGAGCGTGAGCGGGGTGTGCCCAAGGGCCTGAGCGCCATCGATCAGGCAGGGGACACCCATCGACCGACAGACCTCGGCCGCCTCGTTCACCGGCTGGATCGCACCCGTGACATTGCTCACGGCATTGATCGCCGCCAGCGTGGTCCCCGGCGTGATCGCGGCTCGTAAGTCGTCGATGGACACGACGCCCGTCCATGGATCCGCGGGCACGTGCACGACCACCGCCCCTTCCTCCGCGAGAGCAAAGAGGGGCCGCAGAACACTGTTGTGATCGATCGCCGTCGTGACGAAGCGCAGCGGGGCGTCACCAAACCGCCCCCCGCCCCTCGCGTGGCGCAGGCGTGCGGCACGGGCGACACCCTTGATAGCAAGGTTGAGCGCATCGCTCGTGTTGAGTGTGAACGCGATGTTCTGCGGAGCACCGCTCCCGAGGAAGCCCGCGACCTGCTGGCGACAGTCGCGGATGATCCGTGCGCCCTCGCGGCTCTCGGCGTAATGGCCACGCCCCGGCGAGGCCCCGACGTCGCGGGCGTACCGCATCATGGCGTCGTAGACGGCCGGCGGCTTCGGAAAACTGGTGGCCGCGTTGTCGAGGTAAATGCGGCGTGGCGGGGTCACGACGGATGGTAGAGCGCAAAGGCCCGATCCCAAGAGACCGCTGCCATCCCCTCAATCAAGTTCCTCGTCCTCAAAGTTCAGCCGCTGCCCGATCTCATAGCCACCCTTGTGGAGGGCGGCGCTCAGCACCAGGCCCGTCATGAGCCACTGGGCGACCATGCTGGAGCCGCCGTGGCTCACGAACGGCAGCGTGATACCGATGATCGGGAGCAGCCCCACATTCATGCCGACATTGATGACGGTCTGCGCGAAGAAGAAACCCGCCGCACCGACACACACCAGCCGTCCAAAGGGGCTGCCGCACGAGCCCGCCGTGATGATCGCACCTGCGCACCACGCGAAGCACAGGCCAAGAAGGGCGACACCACCGAGAAACCCATACCGCGTGACGACCGGCGAAAACACCATGTCATTGTGCCTCTCGGGCAGCGCATTGAAGTGGTGCAGCGCACGGGTCTCTTCCTCCGACCTGCCGAAAAGCCCGCCAGCACCGATGAGCCGCTGCGCGGTCACGGGCTGCATATTGATGTCCAGGTCTTCGCGATCGTCGCCCTTGACTTGCAGGAAGAGTCCCACGATGCGCTGCTTCTGGTGGGGTTTGAGCATGGGATAGACCGCCGGTGCGCCCAGCGCCGCGATGACCACGGCCAGCGTCAGGTGCTTCAGCTTCGCGCCGGCCGCGATGAGCACAAAGAACAGCGCGGGGATGAAGAGGATCGCGGTGCCAAGGTCCGGCTGCAGGATGATCAGCCCCATCGGCACCGCGGTGATGATCGCCGGCCAGAGCAGACCCTTGATGGTGCGGTGGTTCTTCTTGTACCTCAGGTACCAGGCGAGCGTGACGATGTACGCCACCTTCATGACTTCGCTGGGCTGAAAGTCCACGGGCCCCAGGTCGATCCAGCCCCGCGCGCCGCCCCGCGGGCGAACGATGGCAGTCGGGATGAACGGGATCAGCAGAAAAATGAGCAGCAGCAGCGCCGCGCCGTACGCGAGGAACGAGAACGGGCCGAACCGGCGGTAATTCGGGACGGCGACGCCCGCGGCGCACGCGATGCCCAGCAACGAGAACAGGAGATGCCGTGTCGCGGTCGGGCCGAAGAGGTGCGTGGTCGAAGGACGCAGAGACTCGGCCGCGTCAATCGCAAGAGTGCCCATAAGGACAAGCAGCATGGACGCCGCCACGGTGATCCACGCCGCGCCCCCGCGGTGGAGCAAAGCCGTGGGGGTGCGGAGCAGCCGCGGGATGCTGGGCTCGTGGTAGTGCGCGTAAACGGAGGTGTGGCTGCTCATGGCAGGTACCCCTCCGCCTGCAGGGCGTGGATGATCTGGTTGGCGATGGGGCCCGAGACCTTCCCGCCGCTCCCGCCGTACTCGATGATCACACTGATCGCGTAACGCGGACGGTCGGGCCCGACCAGAACGACAAACCAGGAGTGGTCACCCTTCCGTGCCGTGTGGGGAGCGAGCGGGCCGTCACCGTCATCATCCACCATGAGGTCGGGGGCCTCCGCGGTCCCCGTCTTTCCCCATACGCGAACGCCCTTCACGTTGAAGATCGTTTCCTGCCCGCTCTCGCTGTCGCTCGTCATGTGATGGCCGGAACCATCGTGGTTGTTGACGACAAAGTCCAGGCCCTTCAGCGCCGCGTCCACGGCCGCAGCGTCCAGGTTCAGGCTGCGGACCGCGGGGGTGGTATCGCCCTGCACGATGTGCGGCTGCACCCAGTCGCCCGCCCGCGCAAGCGTCGCGTAGGCGTTCGCGGCGTGCAGCGGAGACCACGTCACCGGGCCCTGCCCGATGCCCATGAGCGTGGAATCGAACGGCGTGATGCTCCGCCCGCTCGCACCGATCTGCCCCGGCGCCTCATAGCCCGCCCCGAGCCCGAACTTGTGCCCAACCCCAAACTCGTCGTACACGTCACGAATGCCCGAGTCGCCCAGACGCCTCCCGAGCGTGTAGAAGAAGATATTGCACGAGACGCCGATAGCCTCGATGGGCCCAGGATCGTGCCCGAGCTTGTCGGTGTGCGTGCGCTTGTAGTGCTTCCAGATCATGCACTGCAACTGGTTCGGGTTGTTCTCGTAGAGAAACCCGTGGCAGGCGATGTGCTCGTCAAGGGAATAAACCTGGTGCTGCACAGCCCCGCACAGGATGAGGGGCTTGACGATGGAACCCGGCGGATACTCGGCGCCGATGGCGCGGTTGAGGGCCGGGCGGGCGACCTGATCCCGGTAGACGGATATGGGGTCGGCAGCCATCTGTTCGCGGCTGAACGTCGGCGTGCTCACCGCAGCGAGGATGTCGCCCGAATCCACATCCAGCACGACCGCGGCGCCGTAAAGCGGCGTGCCCAGCGGGAGCGGATAGTCCGACGTCGAACCGTGCCACTGCTGAACCACAGCCAGGCCGGCCCGCGGGTCCATGAGCGCCTGGATACGTGCCTGGAGCGCGGCGTCGATCGTGAGCTGCACATCCTGGCCGGGTGTTGGTGCGATCGTGTCCTTGCCGCCCGTGTCCATATGAGTGAGCGCGATGCCGCGCAATCCCCGCAAGAAGTTCTCCTGGCGGCCCTCAATGCCGGTGTCACCCACGCGGTCACGGTTCCAGTAGGCTCCGCGGTCGGTGCCGTCATCAAGGCGGGCTGTGGCCGCGAGCTCCGGGCGATCTTCAAGGAACGCCCGTCGCAGGTCGGCGTCACCCGGCTGCACGGTGCCCTTATCGTCCGTCGCGGGCCCATGCACCTGGTCGCGAAGTTTCCCGAGCACCTGGATGGCGACACCATCGACATTGACTTCGAGCGCCGCGGAGCTGCTGACGGCGTGCGGGAACGTGTCTCTCGGGATGGAGACGCGCTGCTTCTCAAGCGGGTAGGTACGGTCGGAAGAATCGATGACGGAAAGTCCCGGGACCGCGGGGAGCACCTCGGTACGGTCGCTCGGAAGACCTAACTGGTCGGCGGTGCCGCCCGTCGCGATGACGACTTCCACTGTGTCGCCCACCAGCGACTGTGCGGCAAAGCCCGGGGCATCGTCCACACGCGCCATGATCGTGTGCGATTGGCTCTTTTCGGCGATGGGTTCTTCGGACCGCTTCTGCGCCTTGTGCATCTGCGCCGGGGTGAGGACTTCTTTGGAAGCCTCCGCCTGCGCGAGCTCTTTCTCCAGGCGCTTCGCCGTGACATCACGCTGACGGGCCTCCACCTGCGCCACGACCTTCGCGCGTGCCTCGTCCAAGCCCTGACGCGACACGCCCAGCGCGTGCGCCAGCCGATCCCAGGCGTTGTCCATGTGCGCGTCAAAGCCGGGCTGCAGTTCCTGGGCCAACTGCTGGCGCTGGTCCGCGCTCATGTCCAGCCACCGCTGCCCGGCGAGCCGCCGGGCCGTGGCACGGGCCTGAGTGCGCGACCACTCTCCCGAGAGCACGCGGTAGTCGACAGCGATGTCGTAGGCAGGCCGATCCTCGGCCATGACGCGCCCCTTGCGATCAAGAATGCGACCACGCACCGTGGGCAGCCACTGGCGACGCTCGAGACGATTGCGGGCTTCGGCGAGGTTCTGGCGGCTGTGAACCGTGAGCGCAAAGAGGCGAAGCGACAGCGGAATGAACGACACCGCGACAACCCCCAAAAGGAGCAGGAGGCGTCGCAGAATCAAGCTCTGAAAGTTCAGGATCACGGCAGGGTTCCACCCTCAAGAAGCACGGGCATCCGGCCCGTGCGCTGGTCCGCGGGCATCATGCCGGCGAAGCGCACACTATCGGTCCATCGAGCACCCACGAACTGGCGTCCATGGGCTTGTGGCGCAGCAGGATAGGGCCCAATCCGCGGCGGGTACGCCGGCAAGCGAATACCATCCAAAGCATGTCCACGCAAGCCCTCCCAACGTCCACTGTCGAGCCCAAAACCGCTCCCGCCAAGGTCCACCCCACCGCGATTGTTGAGAAGAGCGTCCGCCTCGCCCCCGGCGTGGAAGTTGGACCCGGCTGCATCCTGCGGGGCGATGTCTCCATCGGTGCCGGCACGCGACTGATCGCGAACGTCTGCGTGGAGGGCCCCTGCGACATCGGCGAGAACAACACGATCTACCCCTTCGCGTGCATCGGGTTTGCCCCGCAGGACTACAAGTTCACGCCGGGCGTCACGCCCACCGCGGGAGTGAGGATCGGGAGCAACAACCTGATCCGCGAATCGGTGACCATTCATGCGGCCAGCAAGACCGCCCACCCCACGGAACTAGGCGACCGGTGCATGCTCATGGTGAACAGCCACCTCGGCCACGACACGGTCATCGGGAACGACGTGATCCTGGCAAACGGCGCGTTGCTCGCCGGGCATGTGCGCGTGGGAAGCAACGTGATGCTGTCGGGAAACACCGCGATCCACCAGTTCTGCCGGGTGGGACGGTTCGCGTTTGTCTCCGGTGGCACAGTGAGCGCGGTAGACGTGCCGCCGTTCTGCATCATGGGCGTCCGCAACACCGTCACAGGCCTTAACCGCGTGGGCATGCGCCGTAACGGTGTGCCCCGTGAGGACATCACCCTGATCGACAAGGCCTACCGCACCGTGCTGGTGCCCCGACTGCCGCGCGATGAAATGCTGTCCGCGCTGGCCGACCTGGCCAATCAGTCGGTGTACGTCAGGGAACTGCGCGACTTCATCGCGGAGAAGACCGGGAAGGCGATCGCCCTCGCCCGCCAGGGAGCAGAAGACGACGCGGCGATGTAATACCGCGGTAGCGAGGAACCCGGCATGGCGCGACGGAGTGTGCAGCCTGTGGAACCGTTCACGCGCCCGCGCGACGGCTGCCCCATGCAACTCTGCGTCCTCTCCAGCAGCTCCGGCGGCAATTCGTCGGCCCTGCTCGTGGGTGAAGGGGAGTCGCGGCGGTTGTATCTCATCGACCTCGGCCTGTCCCCCCGCCGTACACGGTCACTCCTGGCGCAGGTGGGCCTCGCCGGCGTACCGGTCGCCGCCGTCCTGCTGACGCACCTGGACGCCGATCACTGGCGCCCGACATGGGCGGGTGCGCTCGATGAATCCACGCCCATCTTCGTGCACCGGCGCCACAAGGGCCGGGCCAACCGCGAGGGCGTGACCCTCCACCGGACGGAATTCTTCGAGGCTGACTTTGATCTGCCGCGCGGACGCGGCGGCCACGCGGTCTACGTCCGCACCGCGACCAGCCCGCACGACGACCTTGGGAGCGCATCCTTTCGGTTCATGCTGGAAGTGACCGAAGGCGACATCGGATACGCAACCGACATCGGCGCGCCCAGCAGGCCCCTCGTCAGCACGCTCGCGGGCGTGGACGTGCTCGCCGTCGAGAGCAACTACTGCCCGCTGATGCAGGAGGCGTCCGGACGCCCCGAGCACCTCAAGCACCGCATCATGGGCGGCAGCGGACACCTCTCCAACGAACAGAGCGCCGGGCTCGTGCGCGAGATTGCCCCACGCTCCCACGTCGTACTGCTCCACCTCTCCCGTGAGTGCAACCGGCCCGAGGTGGCCCTGCAGCACCATCAGCACGAGGGCCTCGCGGTCATGGTGTCCGCCCCGGATACGCCAACAGTGTGGGTCGGCACGCGGCAGGGCGTTGTGACAACAAAGAAGCGTGAAATCGCACCAGCCGGCCTGTTTGAATGCTGAGGCTGGACACCCACACTCCCAACAGTTCGCAAGCCACGCGTTCTGGTACGATCACCCCGTGTTCGCCATGTTCTTCGCCTGCTACGGGTTCGTGTTCATCGCCGAAATTGTCGGCGACAAGCTCCTCTACACCACGGGCGTCCTCGCGACTCGCTACCCGCCGCTCTCGATCGTCCTGGGCATGGTCGCGGCGTTCATGTGCAAGATGGGCGTCGCCGTCGGCGTGGGGAATGCGATCTCTCACCTGCCCAAGACGCTGGTCGCGGTCATCACAGCCCTGAGTTTCCTGAGCGTGGCGATCACTCTCTGGCGCAAGCCTGATGTACGGGCACCGAAGGCCAAGGACTCCCAGCTTCTTTCGGGCGGGGCGGTGGCATTCATGGCGATCGTCCTCTCCGAGTGGGGCGACGTGGGACAGATCACCGCCGCGGGGCTCGCGGCCAAGTACGTCTGGTCCGCGCGGGCCACCCACACGCCCTGGTCCACACTCGCCGCCGCGCTGGTGGTCTGGCTGGCGGCGGTCGCGGCGATGGCGACCAAGGGCCTTCTCGCGGCGTACCTGGGCGCGGGCATGCGGACGCGGGTCGCGGGGCGAGTGTCGCCCAAGCTGGTCCGCTATGCTGGAACCGGCGCGCTCTTGGTGCTGGGCGTGCTCGCCGTGCTGGAGACCCTTGGAATCTTCACCGACTGACATGCCCACGACGCCCCCAAAGAACTCCGCGGATCGGCGCGCCGCGCTCCTGTTCATCGTGTGCCTCGGCGTCGTCAGCCTGTTCGCGGACATGACCTACGAGGGCGCGTACAGCGGCATCGGCTCCCTGCTCCGCTCGATGGGTGCCACCGCGTTCACGGTCGCCCTCATCTCCGGCGTGGGCGAGATGCTCGCCGCGGGGCTGCGCTACTTCTCGGGCAAGGCCGCGGACAGGACCCGCGCCTACTGGCCCCTGGTCACGTTGGGCTACGCCCTCAACCTGCTCGCGATCCCCGGACTCGCCTTTGCCACATCGTGGCCGGTCGTGGCGCTGCTCGTGGTCGTCGAGCGGACCGGCAAGGCGATCCGCGGGCCCGCCCGCGACGTGCTGCTCTCGGAGGCAACGGGTGTCGTTGGGCACGGCTCGGGCTTTGGCATCCACGCCGCGATGGACCAGATCGGCGCGGTCATCGGCCCGCTCCTGATGGGGTACGCGATCGGCAGGTTCCACGGGGTGAAGCACGCGTACCTGATCCTCGCGATCCCCGCGGCACTGGCTCTGCTGTCCATCCTGATCGCACGCTCGGTGCGGCGGGGGCACGCGGAGCCGCCCTCTCCCAAACCGCCGCAGGACCTCACACGTGCGTACTGGATGTGCGTCGTCGCGTCCGGCGTGCTCGCGGCGGGCTTCTTCGACTTCCCTCTCCTCACGCTGCACCTGACGAAGACGGGCGTGCTGTCGGACGCCACGGTCGCGTACCTGTACGCCGCGGCCATGGGGGCCACGGGCCTGACCGCGCTCATCTGCGGCAAGTTGTTCGACCGCTTCGGCATGGCGGTGCTTGTCGTGGGCGTGCTGGCAACGATGACCGCCCTTCCGCTCGGGTTCCTCGGAGGTGAGAGGGCAGCCGTCGCGGCGATCATCCTGTGGGGCGCGGGGCTGGGCGTGCAGGACGCGACGCTGCGGCCGCAGATCGCGAAGATCGTGTCGATGCACAAGCGGGGTGCGGCGTTCGGCGCGTTCCACGGCGTGTTCGGCGTCATGTGGTTCCTGGGCAGCGTGGTGATGGGCCTGCTCTACGACTACAGCATGCCAGCGCTGGTCGCGTTCGGGATGGGTGCGCAGATCCTCGCTGTGATGTTGTTCCTTGCCGCGCGGGAACTGCGGTGATCACGCCTATTGGATCAGACCCACCCTCGAAATGCCCAGTTCCTGGCAGGCGGCGTGCAGGCGGACTACATCCTCGTACGGCACGTTCGCGTCGGGCCGGATGAGCATGACAACCTCGTCGGCGGGGCGGTCCTGCATAGCGGGCCTGAGGGCCGCGAGAGCGACGTCGAGGGTGATGGGGGCGTCGTTGTTGAACCGCACCTGGGTCGCGTCGTTCTCGCGGGTCATGTGGACGGCCAGGCGCAGTGGCTGGGCGCCGGGGCGGGCGGTGCTCGCGGTGTCGGGCTTGGGCAGGTTGGTGCGGACGAACCACTCCGGACCCATCACCACTGCGCTCGCCATGAAGAAAATCAGGATCACCATGACCACATCGACCATCGGCGTCATGTTGGGGCCGTAGTGCATCGCGTACAACGCCTGGGCGTTGCGGCGGCGGTAGACGTGGCGGGGAGTGTTCACGGCGCTCCCCCACTTCCTCCACCGCTTCCGCCCCCGCCCGCCCCGCGAGTGCTGACGAGTTCGAGGTTGATGAGGCCCGCGTCCCTGCATGCCTGTACGACAGGGGCAATGTCGCCGTACGAGAGCGCGCGGTCGGCGCGGAGCTGGACGGGCATGGCGGGTGGCGAACCGGCGGAGAGTTCCGGGAGGCGGGCCTGCAGGGCGTCCTTGACTCCCGCAAGCTCGGTCGGGCGGCCGTCGACGAGGATGATGACTGGTGAGATGGAGTCCTTGGGCGGCGTGATGGCGATGACGACGCCCGCATTTCGGGCGGCGTCACCGCTGGTGGTGTGCGGGAGTTGCACGCGGCCTTGTGTCTGTGTGGCGAGTCGGCCAACGATGAGGTAGAAAACGATCAGCACCATCACCACGTCGATGAGCGGCGTGACGTTGATCTTGCCGGCGGAGGACTCGTGATGGAAGGGACGGAGGCGCACTGAATTTTCCAAGCTTGCAGTTCGTCAGGTCGTGAAGTCAGAGGGGAGAAGGGACGGATACGGCGGGGGGTGTGGAGGGAATAGGAGGAAGGGTGATGGTCGGCGCGGGCTGGGTTGCGGGGAGCGATTCCACGACTTCGCTGGCGATGACGATGGCCCGGGTGCACAGGCGATCGATTCGGGCGCGGAACATGGAGTACGTGAGCAGGCAGGGGATGGCGAGGCACAGGCCCAGGAGCGTGTGGAAGAGGGCCTTGCTGATACCCAGGGAAAGGTCGGCCGGGCCGGCGGTGCCGCCGCTGGCGCCGAGGGAGGTAAAGGCAAGGATCATGCCCCAGACGGTGCCTGCGAGGCCCACGAGGGGTCCCAGGTTTCCGATGACGTTGAGCATGTCGATCTTTCGGAACCAGCGGGCGGACTCTTCGCTGGCGGCGAGCTCGGCTGACTCGCGGAGGGTGGTGCGGTCTGCGTTCTGGTGGGCGAGCGCTGCTCGCACGATTCGAGCAACAAAGGAATCGTCGCGGTGCGAGATGTCGCGGAGCTCGTCGATGCGCCCGGCGGTCGCCATGTTCTGCATGCGCTCGCACACGCTCGCCGGCACGATGTTGACCTCCCTCACCTCGAGCAGGCAGAGGAAGATGAGCGCGACACCGGCGAGCGAGCCCGCCAACAGCAGGACGGTAAAGACATCGAACGACTGACGGAAGAGGGCCCAGAGGTCGCCGCTGGGCAGGGCGTTGGAAAGACCGGCTGGGTCGGTGGTGGGAGTTGATTGGGCGAGCAGGGTCAGGATGTCTTGGAACAGCATGGGGCGAGTTTACGCAAAGACATGCACTGCAGGGAACGGAGGAAGCGATGAATGATGAACGTGGAGAGGGGTGGGGTTTGCGATCAGGGTTGCACGTTCGTCCATCATGGTTTCTGCACTTCTGCTCCTTGGCGTGAATGTCAATCGTCGGGAGCCAGGAGTGCGAGCCATTCCGCGTTTCCCTTGGCCTTTGCGCCGCCAAGGAGGGGGGACCTGGTGGAACCGAGCACCTGTACGCCGAGCGCGGGGAGCGCGGCGAGCGTTTCGTCGGTGATGCGTTGCGCTTGCGCATCGGAGAGGATGCCCTTTGGCGGGAGGGTTTCGCGCCGGTCCTTGAGTTCGTAGTGTGGCTTGATGAGTGAAATCATGCGCCCCTTGGGTTTGAGCCAGCGGAGGGCGGCGGGGATGAGCAGGCGTTGGGGCGTCCACCCGGCATCGGCGACCAGGAAGTCAACTTGTTCCGGCGGCTGCGCGTGCAGGCAGTTCGTGCGTTCCATCACCACCACGCGGGGGTCGTTGCGGAGCTTCCAGGCGAGTTCCCCGTAGGCCGTGTCCACGCTGAAGACCTTTGCCGCACCGGCCTGGAGGAGACAGTCGGTGAAGCCCCCGGTGCTGCAGCCAAAGTCGGCGCAGGTCAGGCCGGTCACATCCACCTTGAAGGTGGTGAGCGCGTGATGGAGCTTCTGGCCGCCACGGGAGACAAATGTGGACGTTGAAGAGTGCTCGGGCACGGTGGATTGTTGCCGGCTGCCGGAGAGAGGGGGGCGATCGCGGAGGATCGGAGAGGGGCGGAGGGACGCGGAGAAGAGGAAGAGGGATT